>JAJKIL010000339.1 GCA_021154515.1 Niastella sp.
GTCCGGGTTTAGCCTCGATACTACCTTTATTAATAAGACGCCGGTTGAAACAAATACCAGCCTGGCCGTTACGCAAAACCCGCAGGTGAAGTTCTTCCAGGCACGCATCAATCAAAGCGATTATACCACTGCGTACCTCAAGAGAAGTATTTTACCGGGTTTGAACTTGTTTGGCATTATTCAAACCAAGGGTTCCGGGTTCGATTATACGTATTCGCCCACCAATCCCAAATACTCACGCGATTATTTTGAAGGCATAAAACCTATGCGTACCAACTATGTGGCCGGGGTATCTATTGCCTGGAATATTACCAGCCTGGCAAAAATAAAGAACCAGGTAAAAGCGCAACAGTTCCTTACCGAAGCATATAGAAATGAGTACAACCTGGTGACCACCCAGTTGCAGGACCAATTGGTGCTGGCCGATCAACGGATAGCCAACAGTATGCAAAGTGTGCAGGAAGTGCCGGTGCAATACAAGGCCGCTTCTGATGCTTATTTGCAAAAAAGCGTTTTATATAAAAATGGATTGACCAATATTGTGGATGTGCAACAGGCGCAATATGCCCTGAACCGGGCCGAAGCCGATCTGAACGTTGCCTTTATTAATGTATGGCAGTCGTTGTTACTGAAAGCTGCTGCCTCCGGCGACTTCGATCTGTTTGTAAAGCAAGTTAAGTAGGTGAATGGTGAATGGTCAATGGTGAATAGTCCCCGAATGTAAGAACCTGTCTTTTGGCAGGTTTAAAAAAGACAAAAGTTAGTATTCCCTAAATAGAGTTTATGAATCTGATAAGATTAGCATTACGGAAACCTATAACGATACTGGTATTGGTAGCGGGGTTGTGCTTTTTTGGTATTAGCGCAGTGCGTAGCATCAAAATAGACATCTTCCCTTCGCTCGATCTGCCGGTTATTTATATTTCCCACCCATTTGGTGGTTATACCCCTACCCAAATGGAAGCCTTCTTTGGAAAGAACTATGTGAACCTGTTGTTGTATGTATCGGGCGTAAAGAGCATCGAAACAAAAAATATCCAGGGCCTGACGTTGATGAAATTGTCCTTTTATCCCGGAACCAATATGGCCCAGGCTGCAGCGGAGGTGAGCGCCTATACAAACCGTGCGCAGGCGATCTTTCCCAATGGGTCGCAACCGCCGTTTATCCTTCGGTTCGACGCCTCAACCCTGCCGGTGGGTCAACTGGTGTTAAGCAGCCCCAGCCGTAGCAATAACGAACTGATGGACCTGGCCAACGTATATGTGCGTTCTGCCTTTACATCTATTCCCGGTCTGGTTTCACCCGCGCCTTTTGGGGGTAACGTGCGTACCATTGTTATTAAAGCCGATCCCGAGTTGCTGCGTGCGCACAATATGACGCCCGATCAACTGGTAGCGGCCATCCGCATCAATAACCAAACGACGCCTTCCGGTAACGTACGTATCGGTGATAAAAACTATATTACCCCTACCAATACATTGATCAAAACCGTAAAGGATTTTGAGAATATTCCTTTATTTAAAGGTGGTGTACAGAACGTGTATTTGCGGGATGTGGCTACGATAGAAGATGGAGCCGATATTACTTCGGGGTATGCATTGGTAAATGGAAAACGCTCCGTATATCTGCCTATCACCAAATCAGCCGATGCCAGTACCTGGGAAGTGGTGCAGAACCTGAAAAAAGCGATCCCTAAATTCCAGGCACAGTTGCCTGATGATGTAAAACTGTCGTATGAGTTCGATCAGTCGGTATACGTAATTAATTCGGTAAAGAGTTTGATCTCGGAAGGTGCTATTGGCGCCATTCTTACCGGCTTAATGGTGTTGTTGTTCCTGGGTGATGCCCGGGGTGCGTTGATCGTGATCCTGACCATTCCTACTTCAATTATCTCAGGTGTATTGTTCCTGTCGCTGTTCCATCAAACCATCAATATCATGACGTTGAGTGGTCTGTCGCTCGCCATTGGTATTTTGGTGGATGAATCGACGGTGACGATAGAAAATATTCACCAGCACTTTGCCATGGGCAAGTCGAAGGCGACGGCCATCTGGGATGCGTGTAAGGAAATAGCCTTTCCCAAATTGCTGATCCTGTTGTGTATCCTGGCGGTTTTTGCGCCGGCGTTCACTATGGGCGGCATTCCGGGTTCATTGTTCCTGCCGCTGGCCCTCGCCATTGCCTTCTCCATGATCACTTCTTATTTCCTGGCGCAAACATTTGTACCCATTCTGGCCAACTGGATCATGAAGGCACATCCTGCTAATCATAATAGCCAGGAGAAGATGCATACAGCCGTTGCCGGCGATCATGATACCTGGGATCAAAAGAAAATGCTGCTGGAAAAGGAGGAGAAAGATCTCACCAGGTTTGAAAAACTGCGGAACCGTTTCCTGCGTTTCCTGGGCCGCTTATATATAGTTCGTAAACCGGTGGTGATCGCCTATGTGGTGCTTGTAAGCGGTGCTGCGGTGCTGTTATTGAATAACATTGGCCGCGACGTATTGCCGCGTACCAATTCCGGACAATTCCAGTTGCGGTTACGGGCCCCCGAAGGTTTGCGGATCGAACGCACGGAAGGTTACATGTTGAAAGCCCTGGCTAATCTCGAAGAGCTGGTAGGCAAAAAGAACATTTCCGTTACCTCTGCATTTATTGGTCAGCACCCCGGTTTGTTCAGTACCAGCCCTATTTACCTGTTTATGCCGGCGCCTAATGAAGCCGTTGTACAGGTGCAACTGAATGAAGACTATGAAGAAGATCTGGATAAGCTGAAAGAAAGGATCAGGGAGAAACTGAGTGCGACCATGCCTGATGTGAAATTGTCATTTGAACCCATTCAGTTAACAGATAAGATCCTGAGCCAGGGTTCGCCCACACCCATCGAGGTGCGGATTGCAGGCAGAAATAAAAAGCAGAACGAAGCCTATGCCCAAAAGGTAATTGACAAATTAAAAGGCATCTCTTATCTGCGCGATGTGCAATTGGGCCAGAGCACCAAATACCCGGCTATCAATATTAATATAGACAGAAACAGGGCGGCTCAACTGGGCGTAGATGTTAGCGACATCTCCCGTTCACTGATCACCTCCACCTCTTCATCCCGTTATACCGAAAAGAACGTGTGGGTAGATGAGAAATCGAACCTGTCATATGGGGTAATGGTATACGTACCTGAAAATAAAATGACGAGCGTAAACAGCATTGGAGAGATCCCCATTTTAACCAATCAGCAACGACCTGTTTTAAGTGATGTGGCAACCCTGACGCCTGATATAACCTACGGCGAAAACGACAACCTGGGCGCCATGCCGGTGCTGAGCGTGACCGCCAATATAAATCATAAAGACCTGGGTTCAGCCACGCGTGATGTGCAGAAAGCCCTGCAATCGATGGGCGAATTACCCCGCGGGTTAACAGTTGAACCGATAGGCTTAACTAACGTATTGACCGAGACGCTGGAAAGTTTACAAAACGGTTTGCTGGTAGCTATTGTGGTGATCTTCCTGATGCTGGCAGCGAACTTCCAGTCGTTCAAAGTATCGTTGGTGATCCTCGCCACTATACCGGCGGTAATATTAGGTTCATTGATCATGTTGAAGTTGACCGGTTCTACCCTTAACCTGCAATCGTATATGGGTATCATTATGTCGGTGGGGGTATCGATCGCCAACTCGGTTTTATTGATCACCAATGCAGAGCACCTGCGGTTACACAATGACAATGCCTGGGAATCGGCGAAGGAAGCGGCCGCGTTGCGCTTGCGTCCGATCCTGATGACGACCATTGCGATGGTGGCGGGTATGATCCCGATGGCTTCCGGTTTGGGTGAAGGCGGCGATCAGGCCTCACCGCTGGGACGTGCCGTAATTGGCGGTTTGATCGCCTCTACCTTTGCGGCGCTGTTTATTCTGCCCATGGTATTTGCCTGGATGCAGGGTAAAACAACCATCCAGTCGGTGTCGTTAGACCCAACCGATCGTGAAAGTAAATTTTACGAAAAGGATGCCGGGTAGGAAACCATATAGTAAATAGTAATTTTGTAGTACATCATAGAAAACAGCGAATATGCAACTGAGAAATTTAATACATAAAGCAAAGGGTCTCACAGCAATAATCAATACGCCTTTGACCCTGATCGCAGGCGTTGGCCTGATGGCTTTATTACCCGCCTGTAATTCAACCAATGGAGAAGAGGCCCCCAAAAATAAAGTGGAAGCCCCCGCTGTACCTGCCGTAGAAACCGTACCCCTGCAAAAAGGCATGTTGTCGACTAATTTGTCAATACCCGGCGAGTTGATCGCTTTTCAACAGGTTGACCTGTATGCGAAAGAAAACAGCTTTGTAAAAAAGTTGTATGCAGATGTGGGCACTGAAGTAAAAGCCGGTCAATTGCTGGCCACTATGGAAGCGCCTGAACTGACTTCGCTGGAATCAGCTGCCCAATCAAGATTGAAATCGCAGGAAGCTGTTTACATCGCCAGTAAAGCCAACTATGACCGCTTGCTGGAAACCAGCAAAACACCGGGTACCGTTTCGCAAAATGACCTGGACCAGGCACTGGCAAAAAAGAACTCAGATTTTGCCCAGTGGGATGCGGCAAAAGCGCAATACCGCGAAGTTGCCGACAGAAAAGGATATTTAGAGATCAGAGCGCCTTTCAATGGCGTCATCACCACCCGTAACGCTAACCCCGGCGCCTATGTGGGCCCTTCGGGTAAAGGCTCTGAGTTCCCGCTGTTCACGCTGCAGGAGCAAAAGAAATTGCGTCTGGTGATCTATGTACCGGAAGCTTATACCGGTTACCTCGATCAACAGGATAAAGTGAACTTTACCGTGAATGCGTTCCCCAATGAAAAATTCACCGCCCAGGTAAAAAGACTGGCTGGTGCACTGGACCTCAAACTGCGTTCGCAACGCATTGAGATGGATGTGGCCAACGAGAAAAAAAGATTATTGCCCGGCATGGTATCGAGTGTGATCATTCCTTTATCAACCAAGGACAGCTCCTTCATTCTGCCCAAATCGGCTGTTGTTAGCTCACAGGAAAGAGTGTTTGTGATAAAAATAGTGAATGGCAAAGCGGAGTGGGTTGATGTAAAGAAAGGACGCGAGA
>JAJKIL010000340.1 GCA_021154515.1 Niastella sp.
GATCTTACCATGCCCGGGAACAATGATGGCATCATCAGGAAGCATGTCATATATTTTTTTCAAATTGGCAGCGGGTTCCAGGAAGTAGCCATCAAACAACCAGGGAATGGTGGGACTTTCTGCAATAAAAGGATTGCCTGCCCAAAACACTTTCTCAGCTGGCATCCATACAAAAAGGTCTGCGGGAGATTGCGCGGTGCCGGTATTGATCAATTCAACGATCTTGTTTCCGCCGAGGTCAATGGTGACTTTGTTGTTCTTTGCAACGGTTATATCTGCCGGCCGGTAGGTGGCTTCTTCAATACCACGTCCTTTCCCGAACAGCGTAATCATAAACTGTTTGATGCCATCGAAATGCTGAGCGAGATTTTCCTTTGCAAATTAATTCTGAATGATGAGCGTGTTGGCGGGTAAAAGATAGTTAGTGAAACAATGGTCGCCATGATCGCTTGTATTCACTGCATAGAGAATGGGTTTGTTGGTTACCGATCTTACCAGTTTTATTTCCTGGTCGAACAGTCGTTTGTTCAGGAAACATTCTATCAGCATCACTCCCTTTTCGCCTACTATAAACCCGCCTGATGTTGCCTGCGGAATGCCTTTGGTAGTTTCTGATTCTACTGCGGTTGGTTGTATAGCATATACATTGGTGGCTAATTTGTGCAATGTCAACTCAACCTTGTTGCCATCCCAGATGGGAACCTGGGGTGGCAACGGAATTTGAGCGATACCTGTGAGGTGAAGGGAAAGCAAAAAGCATGTCACCATAGTGACTATAAGATTCTTATTCATCGCTACAATTATTTTATCGTACGGGGTTTAACTATTATTTTGAAAGGAAGAAATCAAGGAGATCTTTTTGAACCTGGGCAGTATTTTCCTGTACCACCCAATGCCCGGCGCCTTTGATATTGGAGCCTTTTACATTTTCAGCAACCAGTTTGCAATGGTCTACCAGGAAGCCGGCGCCGAAATATTCGCCGCCCATGGCCAGCAACGGCATTTTTAATTTGGTCTTCATAAATACCTTATTGTCCTTTGCATCCTGCTCAAAAGCGCCGAACCAATGAAAGGCGCCCGTTGTACCGCCTTTTACAGAATAGGCCCGTACAAATTCATTCACTTCCTCGGGGGTGAACGGGTCTTTTACATGACCTACTACCGGCCAGAAGTTGGTAAGGAACAAGCGCTCTCTTCCCGCCACCAACTCACCTGAAGCTGGAAACGAAAAGAAGCCAAACCACCAGGCAGCACCTTTCACCTGGCTCCAAACCGGTTCAACACCGGGAAGCAGGGCATCCATCAACGCGAGTTTGTTTACTTCGCCTGAAAACTGCGCTGCGTAGGCGTAGGCCACCATCAGGCCAATGTCGTGACCGGCCAGGTTAATGTGCTCGTAGCCCAGTTGTTTCACCACCCCGTGGATATAGGCAGCCATCGTTTTTTTATCGTAGCCACTGTCAGGCTTGCCCGATTCGCCCAGACCCGGAAGATCAGGGGCTATTACCGTAAAATGTTTGGAGAATTCTGGCAGCAGGCGGTTCCACATATACCAGTTCTGCCCAAAGCCATGCAATAACACCAACGGTTCACCCGATCCGCCGATCACATAGTGAATGTCAATGCCATTTACTTTCGCAGAAGCGTGTTTGAAATTGGCTGGGGGCGAGGCTGGTTGAGCGGTTGAAGTAGTTTGAGTAGTGTCTGCAGTCGTGTTGGCAGCAATAGTTGTTTCTTTGGGCGCATTGTTACAGGATGTCTGTAAAAAAAAGGCAGCAAAAAGCACCGGGATCAATTTTGTCATAATAAGTATTACTTTGAATAATGAATGAAGTGGTTGGTTATGATAATTTATTAAGCCAGTCCAGGATATAATCCGCATCCTCTTTCCAGGAGGGTTGACCCAGGACGAAGTGATTTCTGCCTCTGAACGCCGCATAATCTGTAATGGAATTGCTGTTTTTGTATTTCTGGTAATTCGAATAATTCAGCGATGCGGGGATGGTATTGTCATCACTGCCGCTGGTGAGTAACAGGGGCGCATGCGGATTTTCAAAGTTTACTTTGGCCGCTTTGGTGATGGTATCCCTTACAATCAGCTTCGATTCCGGAATGGCAAACCGGTAATAGGCTTCTTTCTGTACATCGCAATCCATACCATTGGTAAAAGCGTATTTCCATTGGTTGAACGACATCAGGAAGGATTTCCGGACGGAGGTAAAAAATCCGAGCGGGCCCCAGCCGGCTTTTAGAAAAGAAAATTTGAATGTCATGATGCCCTGGGGCGGTACCGAATGAATAGCGACTCCCGCAAAGCCTAATCCTCTTTGTAACAGCAGTTGAACCATCAGCCCGCCGATAGAATGACCGATCAGGATGGGTTTTTCAGGCAATTGTCTTACAATATTGTCGTAATAATCCGTTAATGCCGCAAGCCGGTTGCCTGCAATATCCTTGTTGGGATGGCTGTTGCGCAAGGCTTCGGCCGACGCGCTTTTATGCGGCCAGGGTGGGGCAATGGCATGGTACCCCCGACTTTTAAAATAATTTTTCCATTCATCCCAGCAACTGTGATGAACGAATGCGCCGGTAATAAAGACGACTGTTTTTGGATTGGTTTTTCCCATAAGTAACAATTATGGGTACCACATGCCAATTACAATGCCTTTTTTATAAGTGAATGCAGTTCAATAGCTTTGCTGAAAAGGGGATAGGCGCTGACCGTGATATTTCGCGGTTTGGTTAACTGTACCGTGAAATGTCATGGTTATTATTTTTAATTTTAGATAAAAAGGATTTCCTGCATGGTAAAGTCGGTTATATGTGCATTTTTTATTTTGACAACCGTTGTACCGGTTTGGGGACAGCAGTTATCTGATAAGACACAGGTTGAACTGCGCCACCTGGCAGCCATTTATCATGCAAAGGGCAACTCTCAAAAAGAAGCCAGTACGTGGCTTCTGCTGGCCCAGAAAATGGACTGGCATACGGAAAAGCCTGCTGATGTGAATGCCTGTTTTGACAAAGCGATCACATTATACAAACAGGTTCATAGCATCGAAGGAGAAGGGGAAACCCGAACTTTCCTGGGGCATTATTTATATTATTCAGGGAAACTTGATTTGGCGGAAAAAGAATCAACACAGGCGCTGAACTTATTGGATCAGGTAAGAAGTGATAAGGCTTTTATTGCCTGTCTTACTTTGTCCGCGATCCACAGATACCGTGGTTCTTATGAGAAGTCGCTTTTATACGCAACAAAAGGTATTGAAAGTGTAGAGCGCAACAAAGATGTTAAGCATGTTGAGGCGATGTATGGAGAACTGGCCCTGGTTTACGACGAACTGGGACGTATTGAAGAGAGTAGCCAATGGTATCGAAAAACGCTCGACAAAAGAATTGAACGAAAAGCAGAGCGGGCGATCATCTTCAGAACTGCAGGGTTTCTGATCCGTCAATTGATAAAACTAAAAAAGAGCAGGGAGGCCCTTGCTTTGATGGATAGCCTGGTTGCGGCGGGGCCGCCCCAAACCCCGTTTGATAAAGTCGTAGTTGCGCAAAACTTTGCTTATTGTTTTGATGCGTTGAAACAGCACCCACAGGCCGAGAAATATTTTCTTGCAATGACCCTTTACCTCAAAGATGCTCCCTGGATGCCTGAACAGGTTTCTATGTGTAATATGGATGTTGGCAGGTTTTATTTGCAGCTCAGGCAATTTAAGAAAGCGCACATTTATTTGGATACTGCGTTAACATATAGAATACATGACCGCTTGGTTGATCAAAAAGAATTGTTTCAAATGCTTTTTACCGCAGACTCAGCGCTCGGAAATTACACCGCTGCTATTAAAGACCTGCAGCAATACCAGTTTCTCAATGATTCCATTTACAATGAAAGAAAAAGCAGGCAGATTGAAGAATTGACCATCCAATATGAAACGCAGAAAAAAGAACAAAGCATCCGGTTGCTGGAAAATGAAAAATTGCTTCAGAAAACCGAGTTGACAAAGGAGAAAAATACAACACGCTGGATCGCTGGGGCGACCCTGTTACTTGTTGTTATCATTGGGTTGCTGGTGAATTATTCCCGCCTAAAGCAACGAACAAACAGCGAACTACAGGAACAGCAAAAACAAATTGAAAAGAAAAACATTTCACTACAGCATTTGGTAGCAGAAAAAGAATGGCTGGTCAGGGAGATCCATCACCGGGTAAAAAACAATTTTCATATGGTGATGGGCCTGCTTCGTACACAAGCCGCCTACCTGCAGAGTGAAGAGGCCATTCAGGCAGTAACTGAAAGCTCGCAACGCATTCAGGCCATGTCGCTGGTTCATCAGAAGCTCTATCAATCAGAGAATTTATCAGCCATCAATATGGTCGATTATATTCATGAATTGATAGATTACCTGAAAGACAGTTTTCATACCGGTAACACCATCCGGTTCAACCTGCAAATTGACCCGGTAACATTTACTGTTTCACATTGCGTGCCGGTTGGCCTCATCCTGAACGAAGCCGTCACCAACGCCATTAAACACGCTTTTCCGGGTAAGAAAGAAGGTATTATTGACATTTCTTTGAGAAGTTTGGCGCCCAATCATTTTTTGCTTGCCATCAAAGACAATGGAGTTGGCCTGCCTGCAGCATTCGACCCTGCCAACCAAACCTCCATGGGCATGAAGTTGATGCGGGGGCTTAGTGATGACCTCGATGCAACATTTCAGGTTAACAATAATAGTGGCACCCAAATAACGCTTGACTTTATAGTAGAAGCGTAATCAAATAACTGAATATGAAAGAACAAATTCTTATAGTAGAGGACCAGTTTGTGGAGGCGGATTATTTGCGCCTGTTGCTGGAGCAGGCGGGTTATGGCATTACAGGCATTGCCCGCTCGGTTGCCCAGGCACAGGAAATGATAAAGGATAAAAAGCCGGATTTTGTTCTCCTGGATATTTTTCTAAAAGGAAAACAAACAGGGATCGATCTCGCAAAACTCCTGGCAATAGACAATATTCCGTTTGTATACCTGTCGGCTAACTCCAATGAAGAGGTACTGAATGCGGCAAAGGAAACCCATCCCTATGGGTTTTTGGTGAAACCTTTCCGGGAGAAAGACCTGTTGGTTGCGCTTGAAATTGCCCGGTATCGTCACGTACATAGCATTGAAGCCCGGTATCGCAGGGAAACTGAGTTACGTAAACTCTTAAAAACTATTGTAAGCGAAACCGGTAGCTGGGAGGAAAAATTGTTGAGAATAGCCACGGCGCTTCAGTCGTTTATTCCTTTTGACTTTCTCGCTGTAGGGTTTGATGATATTAAAGATCCCTTCTTTAAAGGGATGTGCTTTTTAAGACTGGGTTACGATGAATACCAAATGATTGGTTTGCATGAACTGGCTACCATTACGGGAAAGTCAATAGAAGAATTGATAGCGCTGCAACCACCCAACCCGGTGGAAGAAATAGCCGCATTTTATAATAATGTTGCCTTTCAGAATATTTGCCGGCAGCCTTCATTAAGAAAACTTTTTGCCGACAGTTTTCAATTACAATCACATTTGGAAATGCCCATGCGCATGATGGACCGGAAGCCTTTCAGCTTTTGTTTATTCAGCAGAAGACCGGATGCCTATACTGCTGAGCAGCTTGAACAATTTGAAAGGATCCAGTTCTCATTGATGCAAACCATTGAGCATTTGCTGCAGGACGAAATGAGTGCAGCAGGTAAAATGCTGCAACAGGAAAGTAAAACCCGGTTTGATGGGATCGTTGGTAAAAGCCATCTCCTGTTAAATGTATTTGATCATATCTCTCAGGTGGCCCCTTCAGACACTTCTGTTTTGATACTGGGAGAAAGCGGAACGGGTAAAGAAAAAATTGCCGATAGCATCCATAATCTGTCATCCCGCAAAGGGAAACCATTTATTAAACTGAACTGCGCTGCATTGCCCGCCACCCTGATTGAATCAGAATTGTTCGGACATGAGAAAGGTGCTTTTACCGGTGCGCTTGATAAGAGGATCGGCAAATTTGAAAGGGCCGACAAGGGGACGCTGTTCCTGGATGAAGTGGGTGAAATGCCGGTTGAATTACAGGTGAAATTATTAAGGGTATTACAGGAGAAGGAAATTGAAAGAGTAGGGGGAAGGGATACCATAAAAGTGGATGTTCGCATTATTGCGGCTACAAATAAAAACCTGGAAAAGGAGGTGGCAGACGGCCGTTTCCGGTTGGACCTGTATTACCGGTTGAATGTTTTCCCGGTGACACTACCGCCATTACGTGATCGAAAAGAAGATATTCCTGCGTTAGCCTATCATTTTATGAGTCACTACAGCCATAAAGCAGGAAAAAAGATAAGCGGAATATCGGATAGTGTGCTCAGAAAAATGATGGCTTACAACTGGCCGGGAAATATTCGTGAGCTGGAACATTTAATTGAAAGAAGCGTGTTGCTGGCTAAAGGAACGGTTATAGAAGATATCCTGTTGCCGGCAGTTGAAAATAAAGGAGGAAGAAGGGAGGCCTCAGCCGCTGACATGAAAACGATCGTCGAAAATGAAAAGGATTACATCATCTCGGTATTGAAGAAATGCAATGGAAGAATATGGGGACCGGGCGCTGCCGCTGAGATCCTGAATATTAACCCTTCTACCCTGAAATCAAAAATGAAAAAACTGGGGATAAAAAAGGAATATATTAAATAAATGGGGACGATCAATGTAGCAACAGTAACCACTATGCGGTGGTACTTCTACAAAACAGCTGTTTACTAACGGCATAAAAATTTCATGGAGTTGGCCGTAAACAACCAACCACTACTTATGACTCCGCTAATTTCTTTTCTACAAAGATCCCTTCTGGTGATTTGTCTATTGTCCTATTCCTTACTCAATTATGCACAATCCCCCACGTATGTTTGGGGCCGTGGTATTGCTGGTAATGACACTCTTACATTGGGTTACAGCGTCGTTGATGCACCCGGTAATGTTTATTTGGCCGGTGCATTTGCCGGTGTGGTTGATTTTGATCCCGGGCCTGCCGCTTCAAATCTCACTTCTGCAGGCAAAGTGGATGCATTTGTTTGTAAACTCAATACCTCCGGCAACCTGGTATGGACCATACAATTGGGCGGCGCTGGCACCGACAGGGCTGAATATGTAACGGTGGATGCGCTGGGTAATATATATGTTACCGGTAGTTTTTCCGGAACGGTTGACTTTGATCCGGGACCGGGCACAGCTTCCTTATCTGCTCAGGCCGGGACCGATGCCTTTGTGGCAAAATACGATGCGGCCGGTAATTATGTTTGGTCGGCAAGTTTTGCTGAAAGCAATAACAGCACCGGCAAGGCGGTGGGGGTAGATGTTAATGGCAATGTATATGTTACCGGAAATTTTTCAGGGATTATTTCATTCAGCACTGGTGCTTCCTATACTTCACTGGGCGGCAATGATGTCTTTATCTGCAAACTCAATTCCACCGGCGGGCTGGAATGGGGCGAACGGATAGGCGGCAGTTCTTTAGACGATGCCTCGGGAATTGTAGCAGATGCCACAGGTAATATATTTGCTTTAGGCATGTTTGAAAGTGGCACTATTGACCTGGACCCGGGTCCCGATTCTGCCAACTATTGGGCTGGTACCAGGAATCCATACCTGGTAAAGCTGAATACCAATGGCAGTTTGGTTTGGGCAATACAAAGCTTCGTCTATAGCGCTAATGATCTGAAAATGGATGCCACCGGTAATTTGTTCATGGCAGGAGGTATGTATGGTGTCACTGATATGGATCCCGGTCCTGGTACTGCCAATATTGGCACGCCGCGGACCTCAACGGATTATTTTCGGGAACTTACCGGTGATGCCGGTTACATATTGGCCAAATCATATTTGGGCGTTGGCACCAGCGGCGACGCCAGGTCGGTAAATACGGACGTCACAGGTAATATTTATACGGCCGGAGGGACAGGCGCTTTTAACAAATGGGATAAAAATGGTAATCCGGTATGGGGATACGGTTATGGCATTAACAATCC
>JAJKIL010000341.1 GCA_021154515.1 Niastella sp.
CCCGCCTCTAACCACATCGATGTATCTGCACTGGCGCCAGGCGTATACACCCTGGTATTCACCAAAAACAAAACGAGGATCACTAAAGAGTTTGTGAAATAAACCATTCATCCTGTAAAATCAAAAATCTAAGATCATGAAGAAAAATCTACCGGGAAGGATCTTCCTTGCTCTTCTATTATTCGCATCGGTACAGCGCGCATCAGCGCAGTTCAAAGTGGTTGGCTATATGCCATCATGGGCTGGTGATGTAAATACTGTGCAATACAGTAAGCTTACTCATATTAACTATGCTTTCATTCTGCCTAACAGCAATGGTACTTTACAAGGCCTTGACAACCCAGGAAAATTGTCGAGCCTGGTAACCAAGGCGCATGCCAATGGTGTAAAGGTGCAGATCTCCGTAGGTGGCTGGAACGATGGTAATGACAGTGGTTTTGAAGGACTGGCTGCTAACAGCGGCTCTCGTTCTACCTTCATCAACGCCCTGATAAGCCTGGTTAATCAGTACAACCTCGATGGGGTTGATATTGACTGGGAATACCCGGACAATGGCGCTTCTGCCAACAACTACCTGACGCTGATGACGGCACTGTCTACCGAAATGCACAACCGAGGCAAAATTTTGACTGCGGCTGTAGTAGGCGATGGCGGAGCAAGTATCCTGAACGGAGTGTTCAATGTAGTTGACTTTTTGAACCTGATGGCTTATGATGAAAACGACTATCAGCACTCAACGTATGCTTATGCACAGAAATCAATGAACTATTGGCTTGGCCGTGGTTTACCCAAATCAAAATGCGTATTGGGTGTTCCTTTTTACGGTCATCCTACCTGGGAATCATATGCCCAACTGGTTAACCGTGGCGCTGACCCATATTCTGACACATATGATGGTGTTGGTTACAATGGTATCACTACCATCAAAAACAAAACCAACCTGGCATTCGACAATGGTAATGGTATCATGATGTGGGAGCTGAGCAACGATCTGTTTAACCAATACTCATTAGTATCAGCTATTCATGATGTAGTTCTTACCAGAGGTGGTGGAACCAATCCTCCTCCTCCTACAAGCGGTATCCTGATCCAGGCTGAAAGCTATAGCAACATGTCTGGCATTCAAACCGAAGCAACTACCGATGTGGATGGTGGTCAGAATGTAGGCTGGATCGATCAGGCTGACTGGTTGGCTTTCTACAACATCAACTTCCCTGTTACCGGTCAATACAAAGTTGAATACCGTGTTGCCAGCCTGAATGGTGGCGGCGTTGTATCGTGCGATCTGAACGCAGGTTCTATTCAACTGGGTCAGATAGCTGTGCCAAACACCGGTGGCTGGCAGAACTGGACAACCATTTCTCAGACTGTAACTGTTAACGCAGGCACCTACAACTTTGGGGTGTACGCACAAGCTGGTGGCTGGAACCTGAACTGGATCCGTATTACACCGGTGACAACTACAAAAGTAGCCCGTACTGAAGCGTTTACTGGTCTGGTTGATGCTTCTATCCAAAACGGTAAAGCATTCAACATTTACCCCAACCCTGTTCAACAACAACTGAACATCCAAAGCGGTACTTCGTTGGAAGGCGGCATCATCCGGATCTATGATATCAGCGGTAAAATAGTAATGTCAGCACGTGTGGCTTCAAACAAGATCGATGTATCTTCTTTGACTAAAGGTGTATATACCCTGATGTTTACTAAAGGTGAGCAAAAGATCACCCGCCAGTTCATTAAGTAGTAGTTTTTGTGTTCTGTTAATTAGCTAATAACCCTGTCAGATCTAAACCGTAGTGTGCATATTCATCGTATGCATAATACAAAGCTTTGATCTGACAGGTTTTTTATTTTATACATTTTACATCTTAACCACGCAACATGCACAAATTAAATCTGTACCTGCTGGTAGGCCTTGTAGTAGTAGGTTCCGCAACCTATGCACAACAGGATAAACGTTATCCTATCGGCAGTAGCAACAACGTATTGAACGGCTTCAGAAAGCAAATAGCTGCCAGACAAAAACCCAATGGGCTCAGTAGTTTGCAGTTACAATTATCCCCTTCCCTTTCATTGCCAGCTGCTATTAATTATCGCAGGTCATTAAGTTCAGGTTCTGAACAACTGGCGGGTACCATTGAAAATGTACCCAACTCGTCGTTCTACCTGCTATTTGAAGGCAAATCCGTGAGCGGCCACATTTTGCTGCATAACACTAAAAAAGCCTATAAATATTATTCCGACGAAAACGGGGCAGTATTTGTTGAAGAAACAGATATCAATAATGTAGTTTGTATAGACTATAAACAGGCAACCAGCGAAGTAACCAACGCCAGTAACGCAGCCCCTGCTATCGCCAATGCAGCAGCAGCTGTTACCGACCTGCAAAGCTTTCCCGGTGGCAATGGCTGTGTACTGCTCGACTTCGATGGACAACTGGTTTCAGGCACTGGCTGGAACAACGGTAATCCCATCAATGCAGCTCCGGCCAATTTAACAGATGCTGACAAAGAAAAGGTATGGCAACTTATCAGCGAAGATTACCGCCCGTTTCATATAAACATCACCACCAGTGAGGCCGTTTTTAATACGTATCCGAAAACAAGAAGAATGCGTTGCATTTTTACACCTACCAATACGGCTGCCCCGGGAGCCGGCGGGGTAGCTTATGTAGGTTCCTTCAAAACAAATGATGATACCCCCTGCTGGGTATTTAACAGCGGCGCCAGGGCGGCCGGCGAAGCCGGTTCGCACGAAGTGGGTCATACGCTGGGGCTTTCACACGATGGACGCACCAACCCGGTTGAAGAATACTACGAGGGTCAGGGCGGTTGGGCTCCCATTATGGGCGTGGGCTATTACGTATCGCTGGTACAATGGAGTAAAGGCGAATACGCCAATGCCAGCCAAAAGCAAGACGATCTGTCAATCATTACCAGCTCAGCCTATGGCTTAGGGTATCGCACCGATGATTATGGCAATACTACTGCAGCAGCCGCACCGCTCACCGTTAACACCGCAGGCAGTGTAAGCAATGCCGGGTTAATAGAGCGCACAGGCGATGTAGATATGTTTGCCTTCAGCACTACAGGTGGCAATCTCAATCTGACATTTACTTCTAACGCCGCATATCCTGATTTGGATATCCTGGCCACTTTATACGATAAAAATGGTACGGTCATTACCACCAGCAATCCTACCGGGCTAAATGCCGGCATCAGCAGTACGCTGGCGGCAGGCAATTACTATGTTTCGGTTACAGGTACGGGTTCAGGCGACCCGGTTACCAACGGTTATTCCAATTATGGATCGCTGGGTACTTACACCATTACCGGTACTATTACCGGCGGCTCTACCCCAACCGGCAATAAATTGCCTTCAGTGACCATTACCTCACCTGTCAATGGCAACACCTTTACAGCACCGGCAAATATTACCATCAATGCAACTGCTACCGATTCCGATGGAACTATCAGCAAAGTGGAATTCTTTAACGGTTCCACCAAACTGGGCGAAGACGCTTCTTCTCCTTATTCATTTGCCTGGTCGGGCGTGGCAGCAGGCACCTATGCAGTAAAAGCAGTAGCTACCGACGATCGCGGTGGACAGGCTACCACCCAAATTACGGTATCAGTTGGTAACACCCCTGGTGTCACTGTTTATAAAGATTGCAACTATGCCGGCTATGCCATCAACCTGCCCATTGGAACCTATACGCTTAACCAACTGATGGCGAAGGGTGTATTGAACGACGACATTTCTTCCATGAAGGTGAACAGCGGGTATGAAGCGGTTTTGTATCGTGATGATAATTTCGCCGGATCCGCCTATTTGTTCAGAGGCGATGCATCATGCCTGGTAACCGTAGGGTTGTCTGGCGGTTCTACCGTAAACTTAAACGACTGGACAAGCTCCATAGTAATTCGTCAAACAACTGCCAGGGCCTCGATGGCAGCAGCGGCAGCAGCATCCGATGCCGGCGTAGTACCGTATATAAATTATTCGCCCACCTTACAATTATTGCCTAACCCGGTAGATAACGAAATGGTCATCCGGTATGGCAATATGGGCGATCATTTTGATGTATCCATCGTTAATATCAACGGCGGTGTGGTGTATTCAGCGCCACGCATCCTAAGCGGGCAATCTATCAATGTTGTTAACCTGCGTCCCGGCATCTACTTCGTTAAAATAAATACAGGTAAAGAAACCATAACAAGGAAATTGATCAAGCGCTAACAAAGGCTAAAACTTTTGTACGCCGAAGAGAATGGCATGAAAGAATAGTCCATAAGTCCATGTCCGTCACCCACGGAGCGGGAACCATGCCACCCGCTCCGTTTTTCTTTGGCCGCCGTAGCGAAGACGGGGAAGGAAACCCGTTAACGAAAAACTTACAAGCCATTAACAATATCAGCCGGCGTTAACCGTCTAATCATTCATATAAAACACGGCATTATGAATCCAATAGCATTTCCCATTATCACCGGCATTGTTATGATTGGCATTATATTATCTTTTTTTCTCAATAGCAAGCGCAACAAAAACGACAGCGACCTTAATATTTACTCCTGAGTTAATCAGTTGACGAGTTAACCAGTTAACCCCCGCTTCATGGGGGCAGGCTCTGTTAACTCGTCAACTTTTCAACTGACTTTTTGGTCATATCTAAATTTTACGTATCTTAGGTATCATATTCCCCATCTACTGAAGACACTTCAACTCTCTGAATACCGCTATTAAAGATTGCTTTCTGATTACGAGCTCATTCCTTCCCAATGAATAATTCTACATACAGGCTTTTCATCACCTAAATTATGTTTATGAATGGATCATTTTTACTATTTGAAAAACCAATGATAAAGAGTGGTTGGTGCCCGGTCACTGGGCATCGACCATCACTCTTTTTGATTATTATTCTTTAGTTAAGGGAGAATCAGTGATGCTTAGCAGGGAAACCAGTTCCCTGGGCGGGGTCTTTTGTATTAAATCCTGGTGATTGAACAATTGCTCATACCGTCCCTTGGCTGAGATGGTTTGAACCGATAAAACAATTTGTGATAACCGCAAAAATGCCTGCTCCCAGGTTTTGCGCACCAGCTCACCCCAGGCGGGGTATTGGTTCAGCAGGGCGTTCATATTATTTCTGGATATATACAAGAGAGAACAATTCTCAATGGCTTGTATATTGAATTTGGCCTGGCATTGATAAGTGTAACTTTCAAGGTCGGTAAAGAAATTTCCTTCAAAAGCAAACCAGTTAGTCACCACCAGGTTATCGACCATCGTATAAACACGAAGCGAACCGCTTTCTACATAATAATAATTCTCACAATACTGACCGTATTTTATGAGGTGGGTTTCCTTCTCCAGGGTCATTGGCTGAAATAACTGCACCATATGCTCCAACTCATTTTCCGTAACGGAAATGGTACGTTTAATATGGTCTTTCAGCGTTTTCATTCAATATAAATTATAGACGGGATGGTGCAACAGGCGGGAATGCACTAGTCAACAGGACCATAACCGGTATTTCAAAGGTATGATTAATAATAGGTGTTGCATATACGTGGAAATACTATTTCGGAATTAATAATTTGTTTTTCCTGAATCGTAACTTCCTTTTGATTTTTACGCATAAGTTTGTACCTACGCAAACATTACAAGACCAGCGGAACCCCAGGTAGATCCCGGGGATTCCGCCTGGCACAAGCAACAGGCACCGGCCATCATTATCCATTTAAAAGCTTGTGTCTTTTGATCTCTTTCCCTTTTCTTAATAAGATGGCGTGATAAACCGAAGGAACGTCATTTGTCCATTTGTGCAGGATCAATAAAATAGCCACAATTTCCAGCCTCGAGATCATTCCCACGTAAAAACACCATTGAAACAAAACGTGCGCATTGCAATCAACCATTATATGTATCAGGGTGGCAAATAAGATCAAAGTCCAGATCTTAGAAGCAATAGCATGGGTGGCTACTTCTTTTTTAAACTTTATAAAACTTACTGCATAGGTTAACCCTTCAGTCCCCAGCAGAATAGCCAGTTGGAGATAATTATGATAAAAGAAAGCCTTGCATTGAAAAAAGGTGGCTATGGCTACCGATACAAAAAATACCTGGTCAATAGAGGAATCCAGGCGGCGTAATTGTTCCGACGAGATCTTCAAACGCCTGGCAATAATGCCATCAAATACGTCTGTCAGCAAGCCGGTTGTAAAAAGCGTTATGGCAATTACATTGTAATGCTCAATGTGTAAAATACTTAACAACAATATAATCACGCCCAACAACAATCTTGAATAAATAAGTATGACCGGGATCTTGTTCATGCCTTTATTATAATTAGGAATAACACTTCATTACGAAAATAGCTAAATAAAGTTTTGCAGCCTTAAGCAATAATTTAATATACCGTTCACATTTTAGTAATATCGAAAGTTTCCCTTTGCGCTTTCTTCAAAAATAGACTACTTATCCTTTTACTATCGCTAACGGTGCTATGCCTGCATTTTAAAAATTAAATTTATTAAGGCTCCCTGATTACAATCTCGTAACACCAAACATTTACTATGAGAAAAAAAATCATGCGTTTTTTTTGTTTCCCGCTTGTCAGAAAAACAACCTTGCCATTGCTAACAGCATTGATGCTTTTATTCACATTACCTGTATTAGCCTTTCAACAGCAGGACCGTACAGTTAAAGGAAAAGTAACAGATGATAATAAAGCCCCGCTGCCCAGTGTGAGCGTTACCCTACGTGGCACCAACAAGTCAGTGACTACCGATGAAAGTGGAAATTTTGAGATCACTGTTCCTGCCGGCAAAGCCGTTTTGCAGTTTTCTGCGGTCAGCTTTGTGACCAAAGAAATATCTGTAGGCAGCCAGACAACCATCAACACCACCCTTACTCTTCAATCGAAACAGTTAAGCGATGTGGTGGTAGTTGGTTATGGTAAATCGAGCAAAAGGAATATCACCGGTTCAATAACCAGTATCAGCAACGAAAACTTTAACCAGGTAGTAACCGGTTCACCAACCCAGTTATTACAGGGTAAAGTAGCAGGTTTGAACATCGCCCGCAGCGGTGACCCTAACAAAACCCCATCAGTAATCCTGCGTGGGCCTTCTACCCTGCGTGATGGTGCCAATGATCCCTTTTATGTAATAGATGGTGTACCCGGCGCTAACCTGGAACTGGTAGCCCCTACCGATATCGTATCTATCGACGTGCTGAAAGACGCCTCTTCAACCGCCATTTACGGCGCCCGCGCTGCCAACGGGGTGATCATTATCACTACCCGCCGGGCAAAACAAGGCCAAACCATGTTGTCCTATAACCCATATGTTGCCATTGAAACCGTATCAAATAAAATTGATATGCTGAGTGGCGATGAGTTAAGAGATTACCTGGGTAAAAACGGACAAAGCCTGATATCACAATACAACGACAGTGGCGCCAATACTAACTGGCAGGATGAAGTGATGCGCACAGGCGTTTCACACAACCATAACCTGGCTTTCACCGGTTCACAGGGCAATACCCTGTATGGCGCCAGCATCAACTATTTCGATAACCAGGGTATTGTAAAAACCACCTCGCTGAAACGCATTATAGCCAGGGGTAATTTAGAGACCAAGTTCTTTAACGACCGCCTGCGTCTGGCTTTTTCAGCCACCAACAGCACTGCCAAACACCGCGACGTTGACCAGGGCGCCCTGTTCAACAACATGCTTACCTATATGCCTACAGTAAAGGTGCACCGTCCCGATGGCTCTTTTACGGAAGATCTAAGCCGTGGCGGTTATTTGAACCCCGTTGGTATCATTGCCAACAACCTGTTTGATAATAAAGAAGAAAATACCTTACTGAACGGTTTGGCTGAAGTAAAGATCGTGAAAGGCCTCACCTATACCCTGAGCATTTCAAACCAGAAACAACGGATCGATTCAAACTACTACAATAATGCAAGCTCAGGACAGGCAGTAGGCGCCAATGGCAGAGCCCACCGCGGCAGCTATGAGAACAACAGACAGATCATTGAATCTTTCTTCAATTACGACAAAACCTTTGGTGATCATAATTTCAAATTACTGGCTGGTTATTCGTGGCAGCAGGACCGCACCGGCGATGGCTTTGGTGTCACTACCCAAAACTATACCAATGACCTGCTCAACTATAACAACCTGGCTGTAAGTAATGGATTGGTGGTAAACAATATCAGGTTCGACAATAACATCATCTCCACCCTGCGCCTGATCTCTTACTATGCCCGTCTTAATTACCAGTTCAAAGACCGGTATTTATTCCAGGCCTCTTTACGTAAAGACGGATCTTCTGCATTTGGTAAGAACAACCGCTGGGGTTACTTTCCAACTGTATCAGCCGGATGGCGCATTACCCAGGAATCGTTCATGGCCGATCAAAAAATATTTGACGACCTGAAACTGAGAGCCGGTTATGGCGTATCGGGTAACTCACTGGGCTTCGATGCATTCACCGCCATTACCCGTTACGATGCAAGCGGAAAATTTTATTACAATGGCCTGTACCTTAATGGCCTGTTACCTGTAACCAATGAGAACCCCGATCTGAAATGGGAAAGCACTGCCATGACCAACATCGGTCTTGATTTCGCTGTGTTGAAAAACCGCATCACCGGTTCTATTGACTATTACATCAAAAATACCTCTGACCTCATCTTCAATTACCAGGTGCCAAACACTGTATATTTTACAAGTTACATGACGGCCAACGTTGGTAAAGTAAAAAATACCGGTATTGAAGTGACTGTAACCGCTACACCGGTTCAAACCAAAGCTTTCAACTGGACCACTACAGTGAACGCATCACATAACAAGAATGAAGTGGTTTCCTTATCAAACGGCAGATTTAAGGCACTTGATTATTATCCCCTTGCTTATCTGGGTGGAAAAGGTCAAACCGGTAACTGGAGCCAGGTGCTTGTTGAAGGCCAGCCTGTGGGAACATTCAGCCTGTGGCATTATATGGGCAAGAACGATGCCGGCACCAGCACCTTCCTCACAAAAGACGGAAAGACTATTGCCAGCCAGCCGAGTACCAACGACCTCATGATTGCAGGCAATGCCCAGCCGAAACTGCTGTTTAGCTGGAACAACACCTTTACTTATAAGAATTTCGATCTGAACTTCTTCTTAAGAGGTGTAACCGGCAACAAGATCCTGAA
>JAJKIL010000342.1 GCA_021154515.1 Niastella sp.
GTGGCGCAGGTGAATATGAGCACCTATGACTATCTTAAGACCAACCATTTGTTTGATACGCTGGTGATGATGATTGACAAAACGGGTCTGAAGGATGAGCTCAACCAGGCGGGTACCTTCTTTGCCTTTACCAATTATTCCATACGCAGATATGTAGAAGCCAAAGGGGCCGACCTGCGCATCATAAGGAATGATGAGAACATGCCCTACACTTTTGATTCACTGAACCTGGCAGCCCTGAAAGACTCCCTGCGCAGCTATATGTTTGCAGACCGGTTCACACGGGACAATATTACCAGGAATGGTTTATGGCGGCAATCGCGTAATGGTGAATACAGGTTAATGCAGCTGATCCCTACTACCGATTACACCAATCAGAATGTATTCACTTCAGAACCGCAATACATTTATTTCACCAAGATCATTGCAATACCCGGTCATCCGGTACCAACAGATTCCACCCAGCTGGGATCCGTAGTGGATGAGCAGCGGCTGGAAAACCTTTGTCAGACCACTGGTATTCTTACCACTACAGGGGTGCTGCACGTACTGGGCAATTCACATATGTTCAACTTTTATGATGACAATCACTAATCTCCAATCAAACACAATCAATCATGAAGATTCATCAATATATAGGATTAGTTCTTCTGGCAGGCCTGGTCACCAACTCCTGCCAGAAAGTTACACATGGCTATTTAAGCCAGCAGATCCGGTATACTGACAACCCCATTCAGATAGCCAGGGGTATTGTAACTGAGACCAACCCGGTAGATGCAGATGGCTCCAGCGCCCCTGTGACCTATGAACTGCTGGACATTCGGGATTCCGCCACCGGCAAACATGCGGATGCCCTTTATGCCAATCACCAGCGGTATGCATTCATCAGCCAGTTTGATCCCGCTATTGACAGCACCATTGATCTGTTGAATTCCGTTAGAAAACTGGTTAATGAACCCTGTTTTGATTTCAACGTACACACCGGCGCCTTTACATTTTACAATACTACAGACAGTGTACCACTAGGTACCTACACCTATGATGTTAAGGCTACCAATGAATCCGGCAGCAGGATCTATAAAGATGTTGGCCGGTTTACATTGTATGATGGTCTGTCTTATGAGAATGACGGCGCCGCCTGTGCCTGGTTCCAGGATGGTACCACTACCAGCGGGGACATCGGCACACCGCAAATGAAAATTGAACGACTCTCTACCAATGGTTACCGGGTCATGCTGAAGGTTGAAGACCAGAACGGCACCCCCTTTAAGCCATCTAATAATGAATATATTGAACGGGGGGACAGAAGCAGCTTCCGCACCTTTGCCCGTTTCCATCCGCTGACAGTTACGGACACAGCCCTGATCTGTGATTTTGAATTGACGCCATTCCCTATTATCCAGGGCAAACAGGGCTATACCATCTATTATCGCATTCCCAGCAACATAGCCAGGATAGACCCGGGTATTACACCAGCCGGCACCAGAACATACAGTGTGAACCCAAGGTTTACATTCCGTTTGTGGCAGGGTGGCACTTATTTAGTTACCATTCACTTACCTAAAGTAACAAGGGACCCGATATAATCGGATCCCTTGCCTGATCATGTAGTAGTTGTTCGTGGTGTTAGCGATAGGTCAACTCCAGTTGAGGATTTTGGGTGTATGCCTGCCAGAGCTCATCAACTGTTTTGCTGGTTAGTGTAGTCCAGATCCGGGACGTATATTTTCCTTCCCGGGCCGCCTTATCCAGGCTGTCAACTGTACCGGGATAATTCTTTTCCATCCATACCAGGAAGCGGGCTGTTATACGGTAAGCATTGGTATAGTTTTGGCCGGGCTTAAGGTCTGGTAAGCGCCAGTTTCCCTTCTGGTTGTTGACACCAAATACATAACGCACATAATCAGCAATACCCTCTGTAAGCCATCCGGGAACAGGATGTGTATAGGCCTGAACAATGTGCATGGCCTCATGGGTGACCACATCAATATCTTCCGGATGGGCTTTCAGCCATTTGGGATTATAACGCACGGTATCGTTGCCGGTTGCTGCAACGCCATCATAGTCAGGATCAATAGTAAAGACTACTTTTTTGGCTGTGTGGGTATTAAACCGGTTAGCTTCTTTAGGGTAAACGGTAAAAAATGCGTCAATCATACGTTGCCGGGTAGTGGTGTCAAAATCAGGCTGCCGGTTAATGAATACCAGCGTATACCCTTCCCGGGTAATGGTATCCGCAGCAGGCGCCTGGTAGCCGTTTGGGCTGTGGCCGGAAGCCCAGGCTGGCAGTGCGGAGCCCAATGCCAGGCCGGCCATCATTACCGCTGTTAATGTTGAGTTCATTGTTGAAGTTTTGGATGAAGTTGTGAAGATATTTATGGTCAGGCCGGAATGTTGTCAACAGACTTCAAACACAGTGTTAATGGAAATTAAATTACAATCAAAACCAGCATTGCTTGAAGTATACCACCTCTTTGCACAGGATCATTGCCATTGCCAGTGCCCTCACACTGACCTGTGTACAATTCTTTCTCCTGTACAACACCTATGAATTAAAAAACAACCATTACCTCTTTGCAGAAAAACGCATTATTACGGATGAGTACCTGGGGGCCATCAAAAATGACAAGGTCATGCCGGGTGGCGCCAATATACTGGATAACTATGTAATGGGGAACCTGCCGCGGCTGGAAGCCCTGTATAAAACGGACAAACAGGCGTTCAATAAACTTGGCCAACAGGTTTGTGACAGCGCTTTCCGTGACCTGCGTAAAGCCAACAATATTGACAGCCTGATGGAAGCCATCATGCAGCGCAACCACCTGGACAGAAAGCTACGGTACGCGTCTACCATTGAGTTTATTGAAATAGCTTTCCAGCGGGACCATTATGTGCCGCTCTACCATCAGGACGGTCATAACGAGTGGATTGATCCGCAGATCCAAACAAAGGCAGGGATCCGCATAGCCGGTACACTGGACAACCTGGAGCCCAATACCCTGGCCAGGCATGTAACGGTCAGCAGCAGTACAGATAACAGCTACAACATCTCCTTCAGCCTGTATGTGGACACGTATGACCGCAAACAAACCATTCTCCGGCTCATGATGCCCACCTTTCTGCTCTCCCTCCTCTCAGTAGGCGGCGTGGTCATCCTGAACTTTGTAACCTTCCGGAACTGGATCCGGCAAAAGAAACTGTCAGAGATGAAATCAGATTTCATCAACAGCATCACGCATGAATTTCATACGCCGCTGTCCGCCATCATTGTGGCCAACCGGACCATGCAGAACGACAAGATCCTGTCTAACAAAGACAGCCTCCTCTCACTTACTGAAGTAGTACTGCGGCAGGCCGAACGGCTCAAAACGCTGATCAGCCAAACGCTGGGTATTACCACCATGAACAAATTGTCCCTGCACGTAGAGCGCAGCTCTGTGCACCATCTGCTGGATGAACTGTTGCTGGATTACCGGCTCAATGCAACAGAGTCTGAATCTGAGGTCACCCTGACCTTAAACAAAAATGCTACACGGGACGTTGTTTTGCTTGATCCTTTCTGGTTCACTACCATAATGCTGAATATTTTTGACAATGCGGTAAAATACAATACCAGAGAATCCAAGCAGATCATTGTCACCACATCCAGCGATAAAAAAGTCCTGCACATTAAAATAGCGGACAATGGCATTGGTATCAACAAAGAAATTAGAAAGCATATTTTTGATAAGTTTTACCGGGGCGGCAGCGGTGTTCATAACCGGGTGAAGGGACTGGGATTGGGACTATTCTATGTGAACCAGGCTATAGACTCGCACAAATGGAAGCTGGATCTCCAGAGTGAAGAAGGAACAGGCAGCACCTTTACAATCAGTATACCCTTATTGGAACAAAAGACCCTCCTATGAGTGCAAAGATTTTATTGGTTGAGGATGAAATTGATCTGGGCAATGTGGTTAAACAGTACCTGGAGATTGTTGGCTTTGAGGTAGATTGGACAAAGAATGGTAAGCTGGCGTTTGACCAGTTGCAACAGTCTCATTCCTCTTATCAACTGATCATTATTGATGTTTCCATGCCCGTAATGGATGGCTTTGAACTGGCCAACCGGATCTTTGAAGCCGGCATTCAGATTCCCTTTCTCTTTCTCACGGCGCGTAATGAAAAGGCAGATCGTTTGTATGGCCTGAAGATTGGCGCGGATGATTACATTTCAAAACCCTTTGATGTGGATGAACTGGTGCTTCGTATAAAGAACATCATTCGCCGCTATGCTGCTACCGAATCGCCTCAGCGGCCTGTTATTACCCGTGGCGATGTAGAGTTCAATAAAGATTCCCTCCGGCTGTCTATCAAACACAGCAATGACATTATCCTCACGCCCCGTGAGGCAGAACTACTCCTCTATCTTTTTGAACATGAGAACAAGATCCTGCGCCGGGAAAACATCCTGGTACAACTCTGGGGCAAGAACGATTATTTTCTGGGCCGAAGCCTGGACGTGTTTATTTCCCGACTGCGAAAACACCTGAACAACTCCAACTGCATCCGGATCGAGAATGTATATGGCGTGGGGTTTATCTTCAGGGTGCAGGAGTAGTCTTCTAACCCGATCCGATCCGGGATTTTATTCTCAAATTACAACTTCACCCCCCTTTTTTGATTTGTACAACCCCCGGATCTTTTTCTGAAGTCAGCTAATTTTCACCCGGCTAAATTGCCATTAGTCATTTATCATCCTGGAAAATAACGATCATGAAATTCTGCCTGCCAACCAAAACGCTGTGGGTGCAACCTATGCTCCTGCATTCCCCGAGATCCTTTACCAAAATGCTGAACTGTTTATGGGTAACCATTTTTACCCTGTTGGTTTGTACCAATGTACATGCCCAACGCCTCACGCATCCGGGAATACCTTTTACCAGGTATGACCTGGACCAGTTGAAAGTGAACATTACAAATGAGCCCTGGCTTTCCGCTTATAATAGCTTTAAAGGTGATGCGCATTCCCAGCTTTCTTATGGAATGAAAGGGCCTTTTGCTACCGTAACCCGTGCTCCGAATTTGAACAACACTGCATGGATTGAAGACATGACGGCCATTCATCACCTGACTTTCATGTGGTGGTTTACCGGCGACTCGTCTTATGCCCGCAAGGCAACAAATATGCTCGATGCCTGGGCTGTGACCAACAATCTTTGGGGCGGTAACGAATCCATGCTCGACATTGGTGATTATGCCCAATATTGGGCTACTGCCGCTGATGTTTTGAAAAGCACCTTCCCGGGTTGGGGTGATTCCAATACGGTGCATGTGAAAAATTATTTTGCCAATGTGCTCTACCCTACTTCCTCGGTCCCCTATCAACTGCGCGATGCCAACAAAGGCGCCCTGCAGTTGAAAATAGCGCTGGCTGCGGCTGCTTTTTGCGACGACCGCGTACGATTTAATCAGGCTATTGATGTGTACCGGATGGATGCCGGTGGTGGGATGCGCAACTCGCTGCCTAATGGCGAGGTAGGCGATGCAGGTCGTGATGATCACTGGCGGGTACAGGCCGCCGCTTTGGCCTGGGGGGCTGAAGTTGCCTATAAACAGGGGATTGACATGTTTGCGGAACTGGACAAGCGGGTGCTGGCCATTGGCGAGCTGTATCATAAATTTGCCTTTGAAGGCGACACCATGACCTTTATTCCGTTTGGTGGTTATGCTTCTTTTTGGACCAACTGGGGAATTGCACCCGGCTACGTCAGGGGCGACATGACGAACATTATCCAGGGAGCTTATGCACTTCGCAAAGGCATTCCTACCCCATATACTGATAAGATGCGGGCAGCAGTGGGCGGGGCAGGTGGCGATTTTCTTTACCTGAAATCTTCCGATACTTCTACAGCTACGGTGCTGACTCCGGTTTATTATCCAGCCGATCACGTGCAGCCGGTAACCAATGTTACTAATGTTGATATTGGCAGCACCGGCATTGCCGGTAGTGCTACTTATAACAACGGTGTGTGGACTGTAAACGCAGCGGGCAACTCAACAAGTAGTGCATTTAATTTTAATTTTAAGAAGATAAGCGGTGATGCCGGCCTGGTGGTAAAAGTGAACAGCATGTTGCTAAGTTCGGCGGGCTGTGGTGTAATGATCAGGCAATCGCTGGCCCCTGGTGCTTCTTTTTGGGACATTTACCTGGCAGCTACCGGTGGTGTTGGCCGGCACTACCAGCCAAAGGCCCCCTGGTGGTTGAAGATCGAGCGTGTAGGCAATCGCATCTTTACCTATCATTCCCAGGATGGTGTGAACTGGACCGGTCTTAATTGTTTTTATTCCGACAGCGGGTATCCCACTGATCTCTATTATGGTTTCTACACTATTTCAAACAATACTTCGGCGCTGAATACAGCCGTTTTTACCAATGTGGGTTTCAGCCAGGCTGCACCTGCAGGTGCTCCTGAGATCACCAGTGCTACTTCGGCTTCGGCAACAATTGGTTCTCCATTTAATTATTCAATTACTGCAAACGGCCCTTCCGCTACGTACAGCGCCAGCGGCTTGCCTGCAGGTTTAAGCATTGACGCAGCAACAGGCGTTATTTCAGGAACACCTGCTGCAATAGGGCAAAGTGAGGTAACAATCAGTGCAACAAATGCCAACGGAACGGGAACAGCTACTTTAATGCTGAATGTGATCAATAGTGACGCTCCTCCGGTACCCGCTTCATTGGCTGCATTGGTAGTGAATGCCACTCAAATTAAACTTACCTGGTCTGCATCTGCTAATGCTACCGGTTATTCTGTTAAGCGATCCCTGACTTCCGGCGGACCATATACAACAATACAAACCGGCGTTACCAACACGGACTTTACAGACGCAACACCTGCTCCGGAAGTGAACAACTATTATGTGGTGACAGCGCTTACCGGCAATAAGGAGAGCGCTATATCCAATGAAGTATTTGCGGCTGTGCCACCGGCTATTCCGGGTAAACCTGTAGTTACAAATAAAAACGGGCAGTTAGACCTGACCTGGGATACAGCTTACGGTGCGGCTACCTATAAAGTAAAACGTTCGCTTACCACAGGTGGACCTTACACCGTCATAGCACAGGTGTCTTCAAACAGTTATTCCGATGTAAATGTTACCAACGGCACCGGTTATTACTATGTTGTTTCAGCTATGGGGAGCAGTTTGGAAAGCGCCAATTCATCGGAATCTTTTGGTGTGCCCGGTTCTAACTCATCTACCTGGAGCGCTGATCCTGCTACTGAAACATGGAGCGAAGCGGGTAACTGGGTTAACAATAATGTACCCCAAAGCCCTGCTATCATAACTTTCAGGAGCACTACCGATAGTGTTTTGACAAATGACCTGGCAGGTCTGCAGGTTTCAAGAATGTTATTTGATACCGCTGCGAGTGGTTATACCATTAACGGTAACAATTTTACGCTGAAGACTGAACTGGTTAACAACTCTTCTTATACACAAACAATATCAACACCTATCACTATAAATGACCAGGTGAATGTAACTGCTTCTTCAACCATTAAATACACAGGAACGCTAAGTGGTTCGGGAGGTTTGACAAAAAATGGCAGTGGCATTCTTCATATGTCTGGAAAAAATACTTACTCGGGCAATACAATTCTTAATGGTTCTGTTGCTATTGCTGGTAATGGTACAGGAACATCAGGTGTGCCTGCATTTGGTGCATTGGGAACCGGTAAGATCATTATGAACGGAGGAACTTTATATTCTGGTGATAGTACGGCCACGATATATAACGATATTGAAGTTGTTGACGGAAAACGCAGTTATCTTACCCAAAGCACCAATGCTATAAATATTTACGGCCGCATCACAGGAAATGGCACATTGTGGGAAGATGGTAATGATTATCCGGGTATCAATCTGTATGGTGATAACAGCGGATTTACCGGAACATTTGTAGCGGCACTTCGCAGCGGAAGAAACAGGGTTCGCTTCCAGGTACCTGAAGCTGGTAGCGCCAATGCTCACTGGCTTCTCGATGCCAATGGTATTGATTGCATCGGTGTCATTTTCGGTACAGGTACCCTGAACTTCGGCGACCTGTCTGGAAGAGGTTATATCAGGAACGACTATGGGGGCTCACCGGTTATCAGTATCGGCGCCCTGAATACAAGCACTACTTTCGGTGGCACGATCGATAAATACTTCCTTGTGGAAAAAGTTGGTACCGGTACACTCAAATTCTACGGTAATCATACTTATTCGGGTACTACCACTATCAGGAACGGTGCATTCCTGCTGATCAACAGCTCAACCAATGGCGCATTTGCCAGCCCGGTTGTAGACAGCAGCGGCACATTCGGTGGTACGGGTCTCAGCCAGGCTTCAGCCACCATTGGTACAGGAACCGCAGCAAACGCTTACCTGGCGCCTGGCGATGGCGGCATCGGTACGCTTACAATTGCTGGCCTCACCATGAACAGCAATGCAACCTATAACATTGAAGTAAGCACCAAAAAGGGAACTGCTGATAAAGTGAGGGCTTCCGGTGTTAGCCTGATTGGTAACCCTGTATTGTCTGTTACTGATATCGATACCGGAGCCCTGGCATTGGGAAGCAACATGACTATCCTGGAAAATACCGGCACTGGTGCTATATCAGGCACTTTCAGGAACCTGCCTGAAATGAGTGTCTTTAAAGCGGGTAGTTATGATTTCCGGATCACTTATAAAGGTGGAGATGGCAATGATGTTGTGCTGCTGGATGACCGGACCACAACAGTGATCATAACCAGCGCCAAAGCCGATACTGTTCTTGTAGGAAGGCCGTATCAATACACTATAACCGGTATTAAATCTCCTACGCATTTTAATGCATCCGGATTGCCTGCCGGATTAAGTGTTGACACAACAACGGGGGTAATAGCCGGCACCCCTTCGGTATATGGCAATTTCAAGGTGATTGTAACTGCGGCGAACGATACCTTATCCGGAACAGACACCCTTCGTTTAGTGGTATTGAACAACGTAACCAGCAATATTATGGTGGCGGAAGGGGATACAAAAGTGGTGGTAGAATGGAATTCCATCTTGAACCTCACCTACAAGGTAAAACGTGCTACATCACTATCGGGGCCGTTTACCGTTATCGGTAATACAACTACGGCAAGATATGCAGATTCACTGCTTACAAATAATACTACTTACTATTATACAGTAACAGCTATAGACGGCAGTACAGAATACCCGGAAAGCGCTCCTGTTGCAGCTACCCCTAAATTGGGTCAATGGGGTTACTGGAAATTTAACGACAGCACCGGCACAAAAGCAATTGATTCCTGGGGCGCCCGGCATGGTACACTTACAGGTGGAACCAATTCTGTAAGCGGTCTTCAGGGCAAGGCGGTTCAATTGAATGGCAGCAATGGCTATGTAGCCCTTCCATCAGGGGTTATGAGCACGCTGAATGATTTCACAATCGCCGGCTGGGTGAAATTGAATGCCAGTGCAACATGGGCAAGAATTTTCGATTTTGGCACCGGAACCACTAACTACATGTTCTTATCGCCATTGAGCAATACGAATGTAATTCGCTATGCCATTAAGGTGAATGGCGGTACTGAGCAACAGATCAA
>JAJKIL010000343.1 GCA_021154515.1 Niastella sp.
AACTGGTCAACCTACTTCTTTTTCCTCGCCTCCTTCTTCTTCACAATAAACACACTTGCCACCGGCCGCTCGCCTTCCTTATCCGCCGGTTGAATAGTTTCCTTTCCGTTTATGAGCATGCAGCTGCTGCCGCCGCCATCGAGGTTGATGGCCTCTTCGCAACCCAGTTCTACCAGGATGCGGGCCGTTTCATCGAGCGTGGCGCCTTCGGCCACACCCGGGCTACGGCCCTGTATAACCAGGATAATCAACCGGTGATTGTGGGTATAGCCAATGGCGGTACGCGGATGCCGGTCGTCCCGTTCAAACGCGTACAGCTGCTCTTCTTTATTGGTGATGAATACCGCGCCTTCCTGCACCAGTACCGGTCCGCCGCCGATGGCGGTATGCATCTTCCACCAGTTCCATTGTTCAATCGTATGCAGGTCGGCAAAAGAGGGATCGGGGTTGCTGCCTTTGGCAATAATGGGATGGGTTTGAAACCCATAAGGCCAGCGTTTGGCCGTGTCGGTGAACAACCAGGCAACATCGGCCACTCTCTTTTTAGTGATGCCAAATGCACTGCGGGTAGCGTAGTAGAAGGAATCGTTGTACAGACTTTTCAACGCAGGAATATTGTACGCAACCATTTTACCCTCCCGGATGATCACATTCAGATTCTGGTTGGTCTGAAACGAGAAATACCCGCCGTTTACGACGATATATGGTTTTTGTTCCCGGTTATAATATTGCGAAGGCGTATAGGCGTTACCGGCTCCTGTTTGGGCGGTAAAGTCAATGTGTTTGTCTCTTAGTTTTACTTCAACACAAAAGGCTGTAAAGGGACGGCCGTTTAATGAATCGGTGGTTTTAAAAACCCGGATGGCTTTGGGCAGGCTGTCAAATTCGCTATCCGCCTTTTTCCAGTGCAATTGGGAGAATCCGATTGCAGGCAAAAGGCAGATCGTCAGTAATATTGAGTGTGCAATTTGCAAAGTTGAAGAAGTAGGAAGTACGAAGTAAGAGATACGAAGCGTGAAAAATCTGTATTTCTTACCTCCTACTTCTTACTTCTGTATTTTTCAAACATCAAGGTGCTTTATTAAGATATCATCATCTCCTTCTGTTTCAGCCACTGTTCTTTGCCGTAACCAGGAATAACATGTTTTTCGCTATGATAAGAAGAACGAACCAGCGGACCGCTTTCCACATAGTCGAAGCCAATGTTATAACCAAATTCGCGGAATTCGGCAAATTCGTCGGGGTGCACAAACCGGAGTACCGGTAAATGCTTTTTGGTAGGTTGCAGGTACTGGCCAAGGGTAATCACATCCACGCCGCTGTTACGCAGGTCCTGCATAGTTTGTAACACCTCTTCTTTGGTTTCACCCAGTCCGCACATGATACCGCTTTTGGTACGCATGCCACCTTCTTTCAGTATTTTAAGCACTTCCATGCTGCGGCGGTATTTTGCCTGAATGCGTACCTGGCGCGTGAGGCGCTCAACAGTCTCAATATTGTGTGATACTACTTCGGGATGCGCTTCTATGATCCGTTGAACATCTTCGGCCTTTCCCTTGAAATCGGGGATCAGCGTTTCGAGCGTGGTATCGGGATTTAATGCTTTTACTGCTTTAATGGTATTGTGCCAGATGATACTGCCACCATCTTTCAGTTCGTCGCGGTCAACCGAGGTTAACACGGCGTGTTTTACTTTCATCAGGTGGATGGCTTCTGCCACGCGTTGGGGTTCATCCCAATCCACTGCATCCGGACGGCCGGTCGCTACTGCGCAGAAACCGCAGCTGCGGGTGCACACATTACCAAGGATCATAAAGGTGGCGGTGCCTTCGCCCCAGCATTCACCCATATTAGGGCAATTGCCGCTTTCACAAATGGTGTGCAGTTTATGGGTATCAACCAGGTTGCGTACATGCCGGTAGTTTTCGCCGGTAGGCAGTTTTACACGCAGCCAGTTGGGCTTTTTTACAACAGAGTTCGATTCATTTACACTACTGATAACTGGTAATTCCTGCATATGTCTTAGTATTCTGATTAAACCTTAGGGGTGTTTCCATATCAGGTATAATAACACACCAAAATCCAAAAGGTTTATGTAACAAATTGATAGCTAGTCAACTATTAGTCACCGGGTTGTCTATTGATCAGCAAAAATAACATAAAACTGGTAATCAGAGGCTTTTAGTTATCCCGTAACAGGGTATAAATCAGGTCAATGGTGAATGGTCAATGGAGAACGCCTTACTTTACTGGATGTGCTGGAGGTCGTGAAACGGCAGAAGGCAAATTTTAGCCTCGCTAAATTCGAGACTCGCTCAATCGTGAAACGTGAAACGTGAAACGTGAAAGAACTCGCGGCAATTCGAACGAACCACAAAACTAAAGAACTAACAAACTAACGAACTAAATAAAAAATGGGCCTCTTTTTGAAAGAGACCCACCTTAATATGTTTTAAGCTCCCCCTTTAGGGGGCTGGGGGGATCACTTTCGTCGCCCTAACAACAGAGAAATATAGGCGTTGAAAAAGAAATTCTTCTCAGGATTATAAGCCATTTGAGCTACTTTCTGCGCATAGTATTCTGCATTCAGCCCTACTTCAATGGCCGATACGGTTTCGTTGAACCGGCCATAGTCGAACCGCAGGGCCGCTTTGGCAGTTAAGCCAAATTTAGGCTGTACCTTGTTCCAGCCAACGGTAAACCCGGAAGCGCCCTGCTCCAGGTAATTGCTGTCGATAATATCGGGATAGGTTTTGCGATAGCGTTGTTGCGCCTGGTCTATCACATCTACATAATACGGTTTTTGCAACCCAACGCTTACCCCACCGGTATAAATGGCCATCACGCCTACCCCGTTCTTGTTGCCTTTACCACCAATTATGCGTTGCTGGCCGGCACTGAGCTTTACCTGGTAAAAATTATTGAGTTTGCCATAAATTACACTGTTGAAGTTAAACCCGTTCAACAGGGAAGTGCGCTTTTCCTTCTTGTGCTTTTTTTCGTTGATCTCAATCTGAAAGATATTTGCCACCCGCGGGCTTTTAAACCGTCCTATTTCATAGGAAAGCCCATAGCCATCGGTATTAAGTTTAATGCCGAAAACGTTTTGTTTATTAAAAATAATTTCTCCTTCCTCTTCCTGTTTTATCAGGGCATTGATCCTTTCTTTTCTGGCGGCCTGTTTGTCTTTTTTTGCTGTTGGCGATTTGGGTGTTGGGTTCTCCTGCGCCCATATTGTGGAGGCAAGAGTACCAGCCAAAAGGAACAAAACAATTTTCTTCACTGGCTATGATTTGATTATTAAACGTAAATTTAAGGTAAAAATATACATAATGACGGCTACTGTAGTTTACGAAGGAAATCTGAGAACGGTTTGTACACACGAAAAATCCGGATCCATTATTGAAACCGATGCGCCGCCGGATAACCAGGGTTTGGGTGAGCGTTTTTCCCCCACCGACATGGTAGCAACAGCCCTTGGTACCTGCATGCTAACGATCATGGGTATTAAAGCTCGCGATATGAACCTCGATATAAAAGGGATCAGGATCGATGTGGAAAAGATCATGAAGGCCGATCCCCGCCGTATTGGCGGTATAAATTTAACATTTCATTTCCCCGATTCGCTGCAGGTCGATGAAAAGCAAAAGACCGTTCTGGAAAGAGCAGCCAATACCTGTCCGGTTATGTACAGCATTCACCCCGATATTGCAGTGAATGTGACCTTCAACTGGAAACCTGAAATGATTGTAGGGTAAGGCATAAGGGACAAGACTCAAGGCCAAAAGTAGAAATTACAATAAACAGATATTTGAATTTTATAAAGCGTCCAAATACACCGGACGCTTTTTTTATTATGTGAGAACAACCTTTTGTAACGGAATTGCTTCTTCCAGTCATTAAAAATTGCTATTACAGATATGAAAAAATGGTCATCGCTTCTTTTCTTATTATGTACGCTTGTCATCGCTTCTCATGCCGCCATTCGCCTGCCGGCGGTCATCAGCAGTAACATGGTTTTACAGCAGCAGTCAACCGTAAAACTGTGGGGTTGGTCGGCTCCTTTTGAAAAAGTTATCATTACCACCAGCTGGAATAATAAGTCCGATACCCTGAAGGCCACTAACAATGCCAACTGGCAAAAAAACATTCAAACGCCTGCTGCCGGTGGTCCTTATACTATTACCATCTGGGGCAGCAATACCCCCGCTCCTATTGTGCTGGAAAATGTTATGATCGGTGAAGTGTGGGTTTGTTCAGGCCAGTCGAACATGGAGTTCGGCTACTACAATAAAATACCGGATGTTGCGGCCGAGCTGCCTACCTGTTATAATAAGAACATCCGCTTTTTTTATATCCCCAAAACCACCGCTACCAATCCGCAGGATGATTGCGCCGCCAAATGGACCGTGTGCGATAGCAACACCCTGAAAACCTTCAGCGCCGTGGGGTATTTCTTTGGGAAGAAATTAAATAAGGACCTGAATGTACCCATTGGTTTAATTAATAGTAACTGGGGTGGCACCCCTGCCGAAGTATGGACGCCCGATTCGCTGGTGAACAACGATGCGGAACTGAAAGGCGCCGCTGCCAAATTAAAGGCTAATGGCGGCTGGCCCATTACACCGGGTTACACTTATAATGCCATGATAAACCCGATCGTTAATTATAACATTGCGGGCGCCATCTGGTACCAGGGCGAAAGTAATACGGAAACCAATGCTTCGTATGCTAAACTGTTTACTATCATGATCGACAGCTGGCGCAAGGCCTGGGGCAAGGAATTCCCTTTTTACTATGTGCAGATCGCACCTTTTAAATATGGTACCCCGCTTATTGGCGCCCTGCTGCGCGAACAGCAAACAAAGGTGATATCGCATCCGCAAACAGGCATGGTGGTTATTACCGACCTGGTAGCCGATACCAATAATATACACCCCACCAATAAGCACGATGTGGGCGCCCGCCTGGCTAACTGGGCCCTGCACGATACCTATAAAAAAGAAGGTTTCGCCTATAAAAGCCCTATGTACAAAAGCATGGAAGTAAAGAAGGGCAAAGCATATATCAGTTTTGATAATGCGCCTACAGGTTTGATGTGTACCGGAAAAACGATCACTGAAATATATGTGGCGGGCGCCGATCAGCAGTTCTACCCTGCTGAGGCCAAAATTGAAAATAACCAGCTGGTGGTATGGAATAAACTGGTGAAAGAGCCGGTGGCGGTGCGCTATGGCTTCACCAATACGGCGATGGGTAATTTGTTTGGGAAGGAAGGGTTACCGGTGAATCCTTTTAGAACCGATAGCTGGTAGGTTGAAAGTTTAAAGTTGAAAGTACTCAGGTAGTTTGTGCAACAAATTACCTGAGTACTTTTTAGTTTAGCAATAAACTTTGAACTTAAAACTTTGAACCGGGAACTAATAAATGCGTCCCCGTCCTTCAGCCGTTTTAATTAATTCTTCGGCTAATGTATCGTCAAACACTTCCTCCCGGTTTGCCAATACTTCTCTGAGAATATCGTGAATAGTGATTATTCCCATAAACTTTTTCCCATCGATCGCCACCAGGTAGCGGGCTTTACTTCTTATCATCAGGATCATACAATGCTCCACCGTTTCTTCGGGAGCTACCACCGGTAAATCCGTGGTCATTACTTCCTGTACATGGGCCTCTTTACTACTGCGGCCTTTTAAAACTACATTACGACTGTAATCTTTTTCTGAAAAAACACCTTTGTAAACATCCCCGTCCATTACGATCAGGTAACTCAGGTTTACCTCTTCAAGCTGATGCAGGGCATCAATCACTAAAGCATCGGGCCTGATGATATTCTCCGGACGTGGTTTACTGGCGATAAGATCGTCTACCGTTCTCATGAAATGTACATTTGTTTAAAGTTCGTATTTTATTCTATACGATCATGATATAAATCATGTACCGTACTACATATTGGCGATAAATTTATTACTTAATTAGGTTGAGCTTTCATGAACTGTCCTGATGAGCGAAGCGAATCATCCCGGTTTATCGGGATGGGCCTCGGTTTATCGGGATGCGACCTGGTTTTTTTGAGGGCCGGGTGTGGGTAAAAAACGCCTATTTTCGCACTGATCAAATATCGCAAATCATATGAATATCCAGGAATTGTTTGACCAAGCCGCGGCCCGCAGCAAAACCCTAACCGAAAAACCGGGTAACGATGTACTGTTACAATTATATTCCCTGTATAAACAGGCTACCGAAGGCGATGTAAACATCGATCCGCCGGCCAATGCCTTTGATTTTGTTGGCAAAGCCAAATTCAACGCCTGGGAAAGCCTAAAGGGTAAACCAAAGGAGGTTGCGATGCAGGAATATGTTGATCTTGTTGGAAAATTGAAATAAGTTATTCAGTTTATAGTTTTAAGTTCAAAGTTCTCTATTTATGCGCTTTGAGCTTTAAACCTAAAACTTTGAACTTAAGACTTTGAACCCTAAATGAAGAAAACTTTCCTATATAGAGTCTGGCAACACAACAAAAAATTGTGTTACATTATCGCGGCCTTTGCAGTTTTAACAGCAGTTACTAACCTGCTGGGCGATGAAGTGACACCATTTTTTGTATGGGGAATGTATTCTGAAAAAGAAAAGCCGGTGCGGGATGTTGAGATCTTACAAACAACCATTAATGACGACACCGTTATTAATGTATACAATTACAGCAACGGGGATACCCGTTTTTACCTGGCTTCGCCCCTGGCGTATTTCAAAAAAATAAAAGACAATAATAACCAGGACCCTACCATCACCTTTCTGCAAACGAAACTGCGCGCGCATTACAACAACATTCGCCCGTTTGAGCGGTCGTTGTTCAATACCGGGCCGCAACAACAGGAGTTTTTAAACTGGTATGCCCGTTACCTGCACCAGGTAACCGTTATACCAGTGAACTCATTGCGGGTAGAGGTGGTACATGCACATTACACCAGTCAAAACCTGGTAACCGATTCCGTTAACCTGTTTGCAACATGGCAAAAACACTGACCAACATTGTATTTTACTCACCCTGGGAACGCAGGCGTATAGCCCGGATCGTATTTTTGCTGATCGGACTTTCGCTCATCTGGTCGTTTTTTTCCGATACCCTGTTGCATCAGCTACAGCGACCCGTTATCAAATTCCCTGATGTAGACCTTACTTATTGGGGCATGCACTGGCTGGGTATTCCAGAGTTTTTGACCGGTAACTTTTTTGTGGCTCTTTTTTTTGACCTGGCCCTTTTTGCCGCCTGTTGTTTGTCATTTTGGGCTCCGGAAAAACGGCTGTATATATGGTCGTTTATTGTACTGTACTTTTTTTACTTTATCACCTTCAACACGTTTGGCGCGCACCATACCAATCATAAAATAGGGTTCCTGCTCATTGCCCTTCCTTTCACAGTTACCGATTACAAATCGTTTAACTATCTATGGCAGGGCCTGCGGTATTTCTTCCTGTTTGCCCTGGCCGATGCTTTTTTATGGAAGTTCTTCCGACTGGCCTGGCTGCACACCGATCAGGGACTGATGATCATGAAAAAGAATGCGGCTGCTGTTCTATATTTCGAGTCCGATAGCTGGCTCGCTGGCTTATACCACTGGCTCTTACAACATCCCGGTCTGGTAAATGCCGGGTACATCGCCGGTATAATAATGGAGGCTGCGTTTATCATTGGCTTTTTTACCCGCAAATACGATCAATATTTATTCGTTTTGTCAGTCTTACTCACATTGGGTTTCTGGTTGATTGCCGATGCGTATTTCTTTCAGTTTATGGTCCTGACGCTTACCCTTATAAATTTTCATAAGCTTTATGAACCGCGCCGTTTTGCCAGCAATTTGAAAAAGGGCGATATGACACCTGTATGATGGTTGGCATAAACCGTTAACAGGATATTATAAACAACATTGCTGAGCAGCATGGCCAGTGCTGCACCGGTTATGCCCTGTATGGGTATAAGCAGGCGGCTTAATACGGTTAGCAGCACCACATACACCACCAGCGCAATGGCCGCTAACTTTTCCTTTCCCTGCATCATTAAAATGGTATTTGCCGGACCAAATAAGGCAAACAACGCGTTGGAGGCACTCATTAAAACAAGCGCAGGGTAACCGGCGGTAAATTCTGCCCCAAAATATCCCAGCAACCAGGTACCGGCAAATACATTCAACAATAACAAGGGTATAGAGGTAATGCCGATGATATAAGTTGACTCGGTATACAATTTTTGTTTGTACGATTGTTCCGAGGTATGGTGTACCGCAAACATTTGCGGCAATACTGAATGTAAAAGGAAAAATGGATAAATAATGAGATCGGAAAACCGGGCGCTGATGTTAAAGATGCCGATGTTTTTTTCAGCTGTAAAAAATGGCAGCATTAACATGCCGATCTTGCTCACCAGTAAATTCAGCAGGCTGATGGTCAAAAAATAAAATGTTTGGGTGCGCAAGCCCTCCCCCTGGTACCGTTCAGTACCGGTTTTAAAATAGGGTGTTGTTTTTTGAACAATGAGCCAGGCCAGCACTCCTGCACAAATAAACAGGTTGAGCACTGAGATGCCAATAAGCCTGCCGGCATCCATATAAAAAGATAATAACCCGGCTGCAACGATAAAGGCCATGAATAAAAAAGGTTTTAACAGGCGCTCGATCACCTGGCTTAGCCTGATGTGATTTAACGATTGTAAAACCATCTGGTTTATGGTTAAAAAAGCCGATAAATAAATAGCCAGGGCGGCAATTAAAAATTGCGACCGGTATTCACTTAAGGTTGGAATGGGAAAAAGATAAATAAGCAGTAAGAAAAGCCCGCTGATAATGATACCGCCCATCGCCACGCGGATGTTGGCATGACTGATAACCGCGCCCGCCTGCTTCAGGTTATTCTGTACTTTGTATTTTGGCAGGCGGCTTAATACCACATCGTCCTGTCCGTTCAAAGCCAGCATTGTCAAAATGCTGATCCAGTTAAAAACATGCACA
>JAJKIL010000344.1 GCA_021154515.1 Niastella sp.
AATGCCCCGTATATTATTGCAGTTGATAAGAAGATAGTGACGGGGAATACAGCTTTAACAGGGAATAATACGGTTGCCTTGTTGCCACCGTTTGCAGGAGGTTGAGGTTGGGTTAACCAGTTGACGAGTTGACGAGTTGACCAGTTGACCAGTTGACCAGTTGACGAGGAAGAAGACTGACGTTTCATGATTTTAAACTTTCAAAAATGACTACCGAACGTAAAATCAAAAATATCTTTACTGCGGGACCAATATCGGCTTCCTTTATTGCCGAGAGCATTCAAAAGCACGATACAAAAACAAACATCGGCGGTCATAGTATTTTTTTAGGACAGGTACGTGCCGATATGATCGAGGGCAACCAGGTGGCGGCGATAGAGTATACAGCGTATGAAGACATGGCCTTGGAAAAAATGCACCAGATCCGCGAAGCTATTTTTGCAAAGTATCCGCTGGTTTGCATGCATGTGCATCATAGCCTGGGTAAAATTGCCGCCGGTGAGATCTGTTTATTTGTATTTACCTCATCTGCCCATCGCAAAGAAGCCATCGACGCCTGTACCGAAACGGTGGAAAGAATAAAAGCGGAATTACCGATCTGGGGTAAGGAGATATTTGAGAACGAATCGTATCAGTGGAAGGAGAATAAATAGTTGATCAGTTAACCAGGAAGTGACAGAGTTGACGGAGTTGATAGGGTTGAAAAGTTAACGAGGCAGAAGAAGGTTAATAGATATAAAGTAGGAGGTTGATAGAGTTAATAGGGTTGATAAAGTTAATAAAGGGGCGAAAGATGAAATGAGTGAAGGATGAAAACAGTGAGAAATTTTACCCTCTCGCAAACCATTTCTGCCTTCTGCCCTCTGCCTTCTGCCGTTTCACGACTCAGCGTTGCCGCGTCGTGGTCTTTGCCCTCTGCCTTTTGCCTTTTCACCATTGAGCACTCACTACTACTATAAGCAATGAATAACATTACCAATAAAGTCTCCAGTTTACGACAAGCAATAGCTACAGCAATCGTAAAAGTTTCCAAACAGGAAACCATCGATGCCATTCAGCAACGAAAAGTGCCGAAGGGAGATGTGTTTGAATTCAGTCGCGCCGCGGGTTTGCTGGCTATAAAAAAAACAAGTGATGTTATTCCCGATTGTCATCCCCTGCCGGTGGAGTACGCCGCCATCAGCCATAGCATTGAAGGATTGAACATCATCGTAACGGTAGAAGTTCATACCATTTATAAAACCGGGGTTGAAGTGGAAGCCATGCATGGCGCCTCCATAACAGCGCTTACCATGTACGATATGCTGAAACCCCTGGATAAAGGAATTGAGATCAGCACCATTAAGCTCGAAAATAAAAAGGGTGGCAAATCAGATTTCAAAGACAGCTATCCCAGCAACCTGCGTTGTGCAGTGATCGTTTGCAGCGACAGCATTGCAGCCGGTGCTAAAGAAGATCGCGCCGGAAAAGTGATCCTGCAAAAGTTAAAGCAGTTTAATCTCAATACGGGTATCTACATGATCATCCCCGATGAAGTGGCAGTTATTCAATCGAAAATAAAACAACTGGTAAGCGAAGGATATAACCTGGTATTATTTACCGGTGGTACGGGGCTTTCTCCACGCGATGTAACGCCGGAAGCCATTACTCCGCTGCTCGATCGGCCCATTCCCGGTATTATGGAAGCTGCCCGCCAGTATGGGCAACAACGCACCCCTTATGCCATGTTATCACGCGGGGTGGCGGGTTTTATTGAGAACACCCTGGTGATCACCCTGCCGGGTTCTACAAAAGGCACCGAAGAAAGCATGGATGCCCTGTTCCCGTATATCTTCCATATTTTTCGCGTAGCAGAAGGTATGAGACACGATTAAGGTTTTTGTAGAAAAAAGGCCACACTTCCACTCAGTATGTAATATTAAACACGTTTGCTACTAGTATGTGCTTGGTATAGTATTTTGATACTTAATGCAATTCTTCAATACTATCCACTTTAAAACCTGTAGTTATGCACAGCAACCGTGATAAATTAATGAGCGCAGCCTCCGGTCAAAGGCTGGCATCCGTTGTAGGAGGAATGATGTTAATAGGCAGTGCATTCAATAAAAATTCTTCCAGACGTTTTTTAAAAGCTGCCGTTGGGTGTTACCTCACCTTTAAAGGAGTTGCCGGAAGGCGTTCAATGGGCGAAATGTATCGTTCCTTTGAAAAAGTAGCCGCGGGCCGCACCCTCAACATCAGGGTGTCGATGGTGATTAATAAACCGCGCGAGGAAGTATACAACATGTGGAGAAACCTGAGCAATCTGCCGATGTTTATGAAACACCTGCGGCAGGTAGATGAACAGGATGAACTGTATTCGAACTGGGTAATGGAATTGCCCGGTAAAATAGGTACCATGCAATGGCATGCAGAGATCGTGAAAGAACGGTATGGTGAAATGATCGCCTGGCAAAGTTTGCCCGGTTCTTCTATAGATAATGCGGGTAAAGTTGGTTTTCGTGATTCATTGGGCGGACAGGGAACCACTGTTGATGTAGTGTTCACCTATCATGCCCCGTTAGGAAAGGCCGGCGAACAAATAGCCCGGTTGTTTACCCCTGTAACCAGACGATTGATAGAAGAAGAAATAAGAGGGTTTAAGGATTTTGTAGAGACCCACGAAACGATTCTGATCCCCCGATAAACGAATTGAAAAATGTGAAAATGGAGCGGCTGTTCCATTTTCACATTTTTATATTAATTAAGTGCATATTGTTTTAGATGCACTGAATCTTCAAGGAACGACGTAAGTATCAGAATATCCTCCGTTCCGCACCATCTCATTCGCTTTGCTGAATACTCCGGTTCAATTACTTCAGGTGGCGCTGCAACCGGCATCATACTATGCAGGTTCTCCAACAATTTCTTTTCAGTCAGCGCTTCGGTCGCCATAGATCCCTCCTGTTGCGGCCAGATGTTTTCATATACTTCTTCCTCGTATGTTTTACCCGATAAAAACAGGATAGGAATAAGCTTGTTCACTTCCCGTATTTTGCCTGCCAGTAAAAGATTGGAATCAACAGATCCATTATTATCAAGTAATACGAGATCGGGGTTTTTATCAGCGTAATATTGCCATGCCTCCGACGTATTCATACAATACCACACGCGGTAACCAGCCTGCTGCAACACCCGTTTTACAAAAAGGCCCAACACCAGATCATCCTCTGCCAATAATATAGTTACAGGTTTCATAAAGAGTATAGTATTAATGACTTTTTCGATCAATAATTGTGTTGACTAACAAATATTTTAAGAACAGGTTCCCGGCATTGCTGGAAACCTGTATCAATAGTGGTTATTTAACATTACTATAAGAGATATCTTTAAAATAGGTCACTGATCCCTCCATGTTCACTTGTAGCACAACAGTTTTATTATTATTTGTCATTTCAATAAAATAATTGTCTTCATCTTCGAACGCATTACCATATAATATCATATCGGTATCGTTGAATTCATTGTCATCAAATAGCATGACTGATCGGGGTGTATAGCCCTTATAAAACTTTGCAATTTCTTTTTGTGCGTTGGCAGGAAGATCGCTATAGCTGGCAGGTGTGGTGGTGCCAATGAGTGTGTTGTCGGGATCATAAAAAGCTTTCATCTCTTTTCCATTCAAGGTAAAAGAGGTTTCCTCAAAGTTGGCCAGCTTCCAGCTTACATTGGTGGCATTGGGAAAATCTATCATGAAATGTTGTGCGGTCATATAAGCGGGAGCGCTGGCTGCTTTTTCTCCTCGTATCAATCTGTTTTCTTCGCGTTGTGCTTTAGTTGTTTTGTGAAGAATAAATCCTGCAGGTTCATTATATACCATTTCGTCCTGTGCAAATGCGGTTGTAGCGGTAAATACCAGTAGACTGCCGATAATAAGTACGTTTTTCATGCAAGAAATTTTTGTCGTTAATTTTTGTTTTTAGCGACTATAGGACGGCAGTAAGTCGTGAGGTTTGTTGCTGAATGGTTCTATTAACGGAGTGATAACGGATGTTAATGAAAGGGAACAAGGAACAAGGATCAAGGCACAAGTCATAAAAAAAGGCGCACTACATAAGTAATGCACCTTGTAAAAAAAGTTCTCCAATATTATAAGTGATCTAAATGCGGCATTAAATGTTTCCGCATGGCATTAGGATATGCTTCAGCATTATCAGCATATAATATTTTAACCAGGTCGGCATGTGTTACCGAGCCAACGGACGTATGATCGAGCTTTGATTCATATTCCACAACGTATTCAAAGACCGGCATCAGGATGTCCTGAAAACGTTTTAATGTTTCATTACCCGCCATATCATATAAGGTGGCGTGGAAATCAACTTCGCAACGGATGCGTTCAATTTGTGTAGTGGCTTTTTGTTCGCGTTCAACAATGGCGTCCAGTTTTTTCAGGTATTCATCAGATTTGCGGCGGAACAACAGATCGCCCAAACCAACTTCCAGCACCAACCGCAATTCAAACAATTGTTTGCGAACATGCTCATCTAATATAGTGGGGTGTATGATCAGCTCAAGCCCCTTCATTACATCGGGCTGGGTGAGTATCATACCTCTTTTCTTGCGTGATTCAATCATGCCCAGCATGCGCAGGCGGCTGAGGGCTTCCCGCACAACGTTTCTGCTTACACCCAGGGACTGGGCTATTTCTGTTTCCTTGGGTATAGGATCGCCTGGCTTAATAGAGCGTTTAATGATGTACTCGCGCAGGTGGTTCTCCACCTGGTCGGCCATCGTGGTATAAGCGATAGGCTTCAGTTTAAACAGGTCATTTTCAATGCTCATATTGTCAAAAATAATAAAAAATTAGCGGAATATGTAATACTTAATGTGAGTTCTGTTATTTAATCTGAAAACCAGTTATCCACGTTTACACAATCGATTGCGTAAACGGCGATTAAAGCCATCTGTTCCGCCATCTGCTCAGTAACAGATCCTTACCTGGTTCGAATTAATTTTAGCTATATAAGATATTGAAACGATGCACACTATTGTTAAACGCATACGAAGGGATCTCCCTGTTCCAGGCCGCTTCCAGGGGCTGAAAGCAGGCCATAAAGTTATCGTGGCTAAATTGGTTCCCAAAAATATTTGGATTAAATGGCAATAGTTCTATATTTGTAATATG
>JAJKIL010000345.1 GCA_021154515.1 Niastella sp.
GGCTTTGGCTAAGGAAGGGCCCGATTTGGATAACTGGTAGGGCAGCAGGGGGAATATTTTAAAATCAACAAAGCCCATTGGTTTGTGAACGTAATTTAACCGGGAGGCCTGGGTAACATCCTGAAACAAAGGACCGGGAACTTCCATTTCGGGATCGGGGACGTTCAACGTTGCCTCTTCATTGATTACAAGTGTGGTGTCGGCCTTTATGTGTTGAAGAAGGGTTGTTTTGCCTTGCGGCCATTTAATAGTTAATGATCCGATCATACTATCGGCGCCCAGGCCAATGTGCATGACCGGGTCAACCGATGATTGAAAGCCGCGTGTCAGGTATTGCTCCTGGAACTGGTTGGTATGGGCTGTTTGAATAAACACTTTAGCGCCTACACCATAGGTATTTTTGGCAGATGCTTTTAACCGGAGTTTTATATAATGACCTGCGTTTGTTTGGCGGCTGTGATTTTCATATACTGACACTTTATCGTTCAACGAGTTTATAACGAGGTCCAGATCGCCATCGTTATCGAGGTCGGCATAGGCCGCCCCGTTGCTTACTGTTTTTTTGGTAAGTCCCCAGCTGGCTGTAACATTGGTGAAACCCAGGTTCTGATTATTTTTAAACAGGTAGTTATTGAGTTTGGTAGAGGGCATTTGCTGTATCAGCTGCCACATGGCCTCTTTATCGTTTATTTTACCAACATTTGGGTTTTGCGAATAACCCGAGGTGAATTTTACAAAGTCGAGATCGTTGATGTCTTTAAAGATACCGTTGGAGATAAAAAGATCTTTCCACCCATCGTTATCAAAATCGGCAAACAGGGGCGCCCAGCTCCAGTCGGTATTCGATACACCCGACATTTGCGCTATTTCGCTGAAGATGGGAATGCCGCTGCTGTCGGTACCATTGTTCAGTTGTAACGTATTGCGCATTTGCTGATAATGGTAGCCATTTTGTACGCGCATGGCGTACCGGTCGTAGGCATCGGGGCCTTTTAATAATTTCTGGCGGTGGTTGTCTTCGGGCAACATATCAAGCACCATAATATCGGGCCGGTTATCGTTGTTAAAGTCGGCTATGTCTGAACCCATGGCAAATTCCGACAGGTGGCCGGCTGCTTTGGTAAGCACTTCGCGAAAGGTGCCGTTGTGGTTGTTCAGGTACAGGAAGTCGCGTTCATCGTAATCATTGGTTACGTATATGTCGGGCCATCCGTCGTTATTGATATCGCTCACTGCCACACTCAGGCCAAAATTCAAACCGCTGCCATCGATGCCGGCCTGTTCGCTGATATCGGAAAATACGCCATTGTCGTTCCTGTACAGCCGGTTGCCAAATTTAGGGTGGCGGGTGCTGCGCAGTTTGGTTGAGTTAAAGAACGGGTTAAAGAACATGTCGGCATGGTTTACCATAAACAGGTCGAGGTCGCCGTCATTGTCCATATCGAAAAACGAAGCGGTGGTGGTATAGGTGCCGGGCGCATCTATACCGTATTGTTTGGCCTGTTCTTTAAAAACAGGGATGCCGTTTTGTACACCGGTATTGATGTATAATTCATTGGCCCTTTGGTCGTCGGTACCGGGGCCTGAGTAGCAAACATATATGTCGAGCAGGCCGTCGCCATTTACATCGGCCATAACAACGCCGGTTTTCCATTTAGGCCGGCCCTGGATACCGGCTTTTTCGGTAATATCTTCAAACTGCAGGTTGCCTTTATTCAAATAGAGTTTATTAGGTGTCATGTTACCGGTAAGCATCACCTCAGGCAATCCGTCGTTGTTGAGGTCGCCAACCGCTACACCAGCCCCATTATAGATATACTCATAGGTAAGCACATTGTAGTCTTTATCTTCCTTAATGGCGTTGGTGAAATCGATGTGGGAGTGGGAGGTGGCTACTTCGGTAAATAAAGTATTGGGTTCCTGTTTGCAGGAAAGTGCAAGCAAATACAGCATCTGTAGCGAAAACCAGATCTTTTTAGGCCTCATGCAGTTAATTATAACAATGTAACCGGTTTAAAAATCTTACAGGCAGGTTTTTGTGTGTATGGTTTGGTCGTGCATTATTTTGCCGATCACTGAAGTTGCGCATTTTTAATGCGCCCACATATTAAGTAATTGTTTTTTATTTACGAAAACGATTTCGTTGAAGGGGGGCATTTGGGTGAAAACTTTGTCATGGAGGCAATAGGCGCTCAACAGATCAAGATCATGCCCGATATCCTGATCGGGGGAGGAGGGGACGCCACCAACGGACCGATCAGCGGTCTGCTGGGATTGCAATTACTGGAACAGGTCCGGAAAAATGCAGCCAATGGCAATGGCGCTCACGGAACAGCCGGCAGCATTGAGAATAAATAAAGGGAATTCAAATAATAAACAACATATACAAACGAAAAGGCCGTACGGAGAGATCTGGCGGCCTTTTACTTTAAAAAGAATGACTGATCACATCATAAATGGCTGGCGCTGACTGTAACAAAAAGCAACATTTCAACACTAATCACATATCCGACCGGGGGACGCGTATTTCTTTATCATGATTGTAACCGGTAGAACCACTAAAGCGTCAAACAGGAGTAGCAAAGCAAAAATTAGAAGTAAAAAAAACATGATGAATAAAGAATTACTGAAATTTGTGATTTGTTATTTGGCACTGGTAATAAGCCTGCATGCTGAGGCGCAGCAAACGCATGAGCAATATATAAGGCCTGTAAATTACCTGTTGTACCTTCCTGACGGTTACTTACAGGATACTTTAAAAAAATGGCCCTTACTGCTTTTTCTGCATGGAAGCGGGGAAAGGGGCGATGATCTGGAAAAGGTTAAAACACACGGCCCTCCCAAACTCATTGCACAGGGAAAGAAATTTCCTTTCATCGTAGTTTCTCCACAAGCCACTCCCCAGGAAAAGGGTTGGTCAACTGCCGATTTGTATGCCCTTTTGCAAAATTGTAAGCAGAAATACCGGGTCGATCCTGACAGGATATATTTAACCGGGCTCAGCATGGGTGGATTTGGCACATGGAGCCTTGGCATTGAACACCCCGAAGAATTTGCAGCGATAGTTCCCATTTGCGGCGGGGGAGATACTACTGATATCTGGAAACTTCGAAATACGCCTGTTTGGTGTTTTCATGGAGCAAAGGATAAAAATGTTCCCCTTGCTTTTAGTCAAAAAATGATAAGTGCACTCCAGGCTTATAACCCCTCTGCAAAACTTACAATATACCCGGAAGCTGAACATGATAGCTGGACTTCCACGTACAATAATGAAAGTTTATATGAATGGCTGTTAATGCAGAAGAAATTCGAATATGCTCAGTCAACCACTATTAATTCCAAAATATTTAAGAAATATTCCGGAACCTATGTGGGTTTGGATAAAGATACCGTTGTGCTACAGGTAAAGGAAAATATGCTGCTTGCTTTGCATCAGAACAAAACATTCACCTTGCTGCCTGCTTCTGAGACTGTGTTTTTTATAGATAAGCATGAACCGGTGGATATTCGTTTTGCAACAGGCGCAGCAGGAAAAGTGACTGGTTTCATTGTTTATGAAAATAAAAGAATAACATACCGGAAAATTCAATAAATCGGATCCTGGTTGTATTGGATTTGATTACTTTGGCTGATCTTTCAAATGCAAAGTAGTTTCTTAGCAATTACAGAAGGCTACCCAATACAAAATATGAACACCACAAATATTGAAAAACACGATACGGCAAAACGGCTGAAAGCGATCTTTACAGGATCCGTTGGTAACCTGGTTGAATGGTACGACTGGTACGCTTATGCCGCCTTTGCTTTATACTTCGCGCCCGTATTCTTTCCCAAAGGTAACTCCACCGCTCAGTTGCTGGATACAGCAGCCATCTTTGCGGTAGGCTTTCTGATGCGCCCCGTCGGCGGCTGGTTATTGGGCAGTATTGCAGACCGCGCCGGACGTAAAACATCTATGACGCTATCTGTTCTGCTGATGTCAGCAGGCAGTCTTATGATCGCGCTGGCACCTTCCTTTGCTACTGCTGGTGTTCTTTCTCCCATTATCCTGCTGACGGCCCGGTTGATACAAGGTCTTAGCGTGGGCGGAGAATATGGTACTTCCGCGACTTACCTAAGCGAGATCTCTACGGCGGGAAAACGTGGTTTCTATTCCAGCTTTCAGTACGTTACCCTTATAGGCGGTCAGCTTATAGCACTGGGTGTACAAATGTTGCTGCAAAAGGTATTCCTGACTTCAGAACAATTACACGACTGGGGCTGGCGGATCCCATTTGTAATTGGTGCGGTACTTTCATTGTTTGCGCTTATCATCCGTCAGCATATGCAGGAGACCATTGTGGTGAAGAAAAAGGATGCAAAACGTGGATCTGTTATCACGTTATTAAAGGAACATCCGCGTGCGTTGCTTACTGTGGTAGGTCTTACCATGGGTGGAACATTGGCTTTTTATACCTATACTACCTATATGCAGAAATTCCTGGTAAATACGGTACATCTCAGCAAGGAACGTTCTACACAACTAACTTTCTGGCTAATGCTGATCTACGCGTGTATGCAACCGTTGTTCGGAATGCTGAGTGATAGGGTAGGCCGTAAACCGCTGCTGCTGGGCTTTGGTATATTGGGCACTTTATTCACCGTGCCTATTCTTACGGCGATCAGTAAAACGACTACTGAGTGGGGTGCGTTTTTCCTGATATTAGCGGCGCTGATCATCGTCTGCGGATATACTTCCATCAATGCCGTTGTTAAGGCAGAATTGTTTCCTGCTGAAGTAAGGGCGCTGGGGGTAGGATTGCCTTACGCACTTACCGTTGCGGTCTTTGGCGGTACGGCTGAATACCTTGCGTTATACTTCAAGAAAACCGGCCATGAGTCGCTGTTTTACTGGTATGTTACGGGATGTATTTTCATCTCGCTTATAGTATATGCGGTTGTAAGAGATACGAAACAGACTTCTCAAATTGATAAAGAAATGGTCTCCATGCCATAAAAAATGTGGCGTCTATATGTGGATATTGGTACTCATGGCGGCAGGGTAAATGCTAAAAGGCTGAATCATGATACATCATTTCAATAGAGAACTATACTTTTATCTGGATATAGCTTACAGGGTGGCACGCTAATTTAAGTAATTGAAGTACCTGCTCTATAGTCTGAAAAGTCACCACTCATACATACCCAAAAGTTTTTATAGAAAACATCTAGTCAAGCCGGCCCCGGTGAATGCATCCGGTCCTGCATGTTGCAGGGCGGAATGTTTGCACACATAAAAAATATAAAATGAGAAAGCTTAGCAAAACCTTTGTTGCGGTAATTTTATGCAGTAGCCTGACTGCTGCCTCCCCGCTGATGGCGCAAAATGACACCACTGGAAC
>JAJKIL010000346.1 GCA_021154515.1 Niastella sp.
GGTTCCATCGTGGATGTTACCAGGGGCGACGCCAACCTGAAACCGGAAAGGCAAAAAGAACTGGAACTGGGTTTGGATGCCGGCATTCTGAATAATCGCGTTGGCGTGGAATTTACCTGGTATAAAAAAGATGTGGAAGACCTGATCCTGAAAGTACAAACGCCGACTTCAACAGGTTTTTCAACCGGCTGGAAGAATGTGGCGGCTATTCAAAATAAAGGTGTGGAAATTAGTTTGAGCGCTGTTCCGGTGCTCACCAAAGAATGGCGCTGGAATGCACAGGTAAACTGGTGGAAGAACACCGCCAAAGTAACCAGGTTGGATGTGCCGGCCTTTAACGTAGGCGCATTCGGCGCTTCCCTGGGCACCTATCGAATTGAAAAAGGCAAAAGCCCTACACAGATAGTAGGCATTGGCGACGCCAGTGATAAAGTGGATCCCGTCAGCAACCTGGCTGTATTCGGCAATTCAGAACCAGACTTCAACCTGTCATTCAACAACAACGTTACCTGGAAGAATCTTGAATTGAATGTGCTGATGCACTGGAAACAACACGGCGACAATATCAACCTCAGTTCTTTACTGAGTGATTTTGGGGGCACTTCGGCCGACTACGATAAAAAGTCGCTCGATCCCAAAGGAATATTGTCAAATGGCGATTACCGCATAGCTTCTTTTGGTAAAACTGCCCGCCCGTTTGTGGAGGATGCTTCTTACTTCAGGGTTCGGGAAATTGGGTTGAGCTATACATTCCCTAAAGAACTGTTCAAGGATATAGCCCGGGTAAAAATTGGTTTTTCGGGCAGGAACCTGATCAATGCATTCAAGTATAACAGTTATGATCCGGAAGTTTCCAATTTTGGTATCAATGCTATTTCCAGCAATGTGGAAGTAACCCCCTTCCCATCATCGAAGAGTTTCCATTTTAATGTATCAGTTACTTTTTAATCATGAACCCAAAAAGATCAAATATGAAATATCAACATAAATTAAAGCAGTTCATTGCCTTCACAGGTTTGTTTGTAATAGCTATGGGCTGGTGGGGCTGTAAAGTGGAACCCATTCTTGATCCCAATAACCCTAGTATAGGTAGTGTTACGCAAAGTGCGCAATTAGGAGAATTGCAAAACCTGGTGGTGGGAACCGAAGCAGGAATGAGAATTTATTTAGGCACCTACCTGGATGATGTGAGTATGATAGGCCGGGAATATTATCGCTTTGCCGCCAGCGACCCCCGGGTAACCGGTGACCTGTTGGGCAAAGGCGGCGCCACCCTCGATAACAATACTTTTTACACCACCAACCCGTTTGCCGGACGGTACCGGGTAGTGAAAAATACCAATGTTCTTATTCAGGCATTACAAAATACAAAAGCAGGTATTTCCGACGATCAGCGAAAAGCCGGTATCGCTTATGCCAAAACGGTACAGGCTTACGAATTGCTGATGGTCTTCAATCTGGAGTATGAGAACGGCATCCGGGTTGATGTGAACGACCCCGACAAACTGGGTCCTTTTCTTTCAATGAAGGAATCGCTGGACGCCATTCAGAATTTATTGAATGAGGCCAACAATGATCTAAAAGGCAATACAGCCGACCTGCCCTTTACCACCACGCTGTATAGTAAGAAAGCCAGTGATTTCTCCAAATTCAACCGGGCGCTGGCAGCCAGGGTGGCTGTTTACCGTCAGGACTGGGCGTTGGCCAATACCGCGCTTTCAGAATCGTTCCTGAGCCTCACCGGCAGCCTTACAGACGGTTCGTATTATCTATTCTCAACGGGTGGCGGCGACCTGTTAAACCCGGTGTTTTTTCCAACAAACACGCCGGCTGCCGAAGTACGGGTTACCCATCCTGGTTGGATAACCGATGCAACACCCGGTGATGCCAGATTGAGCAAAGCGCCCAAACGCACCACTACCGCCACGCAGGATAACCTGAACAGCGATTATGATTTTTTTGTATACACCACTAACGTTGCGCCGATCCCAATTATCCGCAATGAAGAACTGGTGCTGTTGTATGCAGAAGTGAAAGTGTGGCAAAACAGTTTTCCTGATGCGATTGTAGCCATCAATAGAATCCGTACGGCGGCGAACCTGCCTCCCTACGCAGGGGCTGTTACTCACGATGCGCTTATTACGGAAATATTGTACCAGCGGCGGTACTCCCTGTTTGGCGAAGGCCATCGCTGGATAGATATGCGCCGGTATGGTCTTTTAAATACATTACCTATCGACCGTGCAGGCGATGATGTGTGGCAGCAGTTCCCAAGACCGGCTACAGAAAATTAAAGAATAAACATAATATGTAAAAGACAGATGTGTAGGTCGTCCGCCGGCTGGCGGACGGCTCACCCTGGAATCAAAGGTGAGCCACTCTGAAAGAGTGACCCACCTTTGATTTTATTTCGATAATTTCAGTAAAACACCTTAACATGACAAGTAGCAACCCATCCAATTCATTTTTGGGCACCGACCAGGTACCTGCTTACACCCCCACCAGTGATGAAAGAACCCTGGCTCTCCTCAGCCATGTGCTGACCATTTTTTTCTGGATCTTTCCACCGCTGATCATTTATCTTATAAAGAAAGATGAATCGAAGTTTGTGGCAGAACACGCGAAGGAATCATTGAACTTCCAGATCACCGTAGGCATCGTTTTCATCATTCTATTTCTTACCATTATTGGTATCTTTTTATTGTGGATAGTTGGAATATTAGTACTGGTGCTGGTAATTGTGGCCACCGTAAAAGCAAGCGAGAGCAAATTATACCGCTATCCGTTTACGTTAAGATTGATCAAGTAATTGTTCAGGAATAAAAAAGTCCCGCTAGACAGCGGGACTTTATACTTACTCCTGACTACGTCAGGATTCATCACATGATCACATTTGGGGCCTATTAATGCGTTACTACGAATCGAATTGTTTGAATTCTTCCATCATCCCCTACTCCGCGCAGCGTGTACACGCCATTGGCTAAACCTGCCAGCGACACATTGATATCGTTTATGCCAGCACTTAACGAAGTAGTGAACTTTTTGACCTTGGCGCCGGTAGCATCGAGCACCGCCCAGGTCATCGTCATAGTACGCCGGCTGGTAATGCGCAGTTTTGCATTGCCTGTTGTAACCACCGTTGGTAATAACTGCACACTGAATTCATACACCGGCGCCTTCAACATTCCCTGGTTGGTGATCACGATGGATCCCAATTGAGTAGTTGATAAAGCTACCAGCCGTGCAGTGGAGGAACCTGTTGGCAGCACGCCGCCTGTGGGTGAAACAAGCGCCCAGGTTATCCCATTGTAAGCGCCCGCATCCATATTGGCGCTTGGGTTACAAGCGGCGTTGGCATCTGCATCTGCGTATTGCAAACTAATGTTCACCGGCGCTGCAGGCTCCCTGGTGGTAGTCACCGTCCAGGTTCGGTTAATGGCTTTGCTGTTATCAATAACCGAAGCGATCAATCCTTCCATTACCCGCACCGTATACGTCATTCCCTGGCCATTGCTGAGCATTACCGGGTTATAACTGGTGGCAGTAGGTCCAACCGGAACGGTGATGGCGCCGGTGCTATTGGTAACAATTGCCGACCCGGTTCCATTGGTGATGATATGGCTGGCCACACTGCCGGTGGTTGCATTTTGCAGATAGATATTGAATGAGCCAACTGTTATATTTCCATTGGTCATGGTTAATGTACTGCCTATGGTCAGATTGCCATTGAGCGTAACACCCGCACCGTTCACAATCACATTGCCAACCGACAAGGCATTGATGGTTTGATTGGCGGTACCGCGGAAGGCAATGGTACCTGTATTGGCATTCAGTGTTCCTGTGTTGGCGAAATTGCCATAGAGGTTTAAGGTGCCGGTTCCATTTATGGTAAGCGTAGCGCCTGTACCAATGGTAACCGAATGCGCATTGGCGGCGCCACTGATCACCGGACTAAACGGCGTGCCTGACGTAATGCTTACATCGGTAGTAGCCACGGGTACGCCACCGCACCAGTTGGCCGCCGTGTTCCAGTCGCTGCTTACCGCGCCCACCCAGTTGTTAGATGATTTCACCGCCAGTGTAGCCACATTAGAGATCACCAGTCCGCAGGCATTGGTGATCACCACATCATAATCACCCGCATCAGCGCCCACAGCGTTGGCAATAGCATATGTATCGGTGGTGGCATTGGTTATAATCACGCCATCCTTCCGCCATTGATAAGTTAAGGCTGAACCATTCGCCGCCACACGCAGGTTAACCGCACTGCCCATACACACACTGGAACCGGCGGGCTGTGTAGTGATCGCGATCCGGCTGTTCACCGTAGCCACCACCGCCGTACGCGGGGTTGTACAACTACCTGCCACAGCCGATACATAATAAGTGGTGGTAGCAGAAATTGACGGTGTTGTATAGGTTGAACCAATACCGATCGGACTGGTAGTAGCAGGATCGGGATACCAGTACAGGGTTGAACCGGCAGAACCCGTTGCCTGTAAATTTACCACCCCGGCATTACAACGCGCTGCTGGTGTAGTGGCGGTCACCGCCGGACTGTTCACCTCTACTTTTATGGCAGGTGTAAACACAGTATCGGTGATACATACCGAAGCCAGGCGATAATAAAGGGTTTGTGTAGCCGCAGCCGTTGTATAAGGCGAAGTAATACCGCCGGTAATATTGCTATAGGTAGCGGAGTCGGTGCTTTGCTGCCATTGAATACCGGCGAAACCATCGCCACCGGTAACCGTTAACACCGGCGCGCCATTGAAGCAATAACTGGTTTGCGAAGCGTTGATGATGCCTGACACCAATGCTACCCGGGTACGGGTAACCATCGACATGGCATCGTTCGAGGCCTTTGCATCACCTGTCACTGTAGTTTTAGCGTTAAAGATATAAGTACCCGGCACGCTCATGTTCACCGAATCAGTTGTACCATTCAGCAGCACATTCATAGTGGCGCCGGCTGCCAGCGTACCGGTATTGATAATTTTTGTAATAGTAGCTGTAGCAGCACCCGTTACATTTACAGTTACCGTAACCGGGTTCACCGCAAAATCAATAATAGCAGAACTGTTATTCCTCACTTTGATGGTAGCTGCTTCTTTGCCATAACATCCTTTTCCTGTCAGCGGAGTTTCCAGCGAAACCGCCTGCATATCTATGCCATTCAATTGCGAGAATTCATCGGCACCCACATCAGGCGTAGTGGCATTCCTCGCCTCGCCATCTATATCGTCTGTTACCAGCGTAAAAGGAACAGCAGCGCCATTGGCCGGCGACACTGCAGCCGTGGTAATATGCAGATCAACAGTTGTGGCAGCGCCGGTTGCATCAATAAACAACGGATCAGCTGCCTGACTGGCCAGATCGCCGCCTATATTCCAGCCACTGGTATAGGTAGCCGCAAACGAAGCGCCGCCCGGAGCTGCTGCTGCAAAGTTGCCGCCGGTTCCACCATAGCCATAAATATTATGGTCAAAGGTCATACCTGCTAAAGCATTTACCCATATCGCATTGTGCAAACCACCGGTTGTGGCATTCGAACGGTTGTTGACAAAGATGTTGTTTTGTACATTATCAGTTCCGGTATTGGTTTCCTTGCGGAAGGCATTCGAACTCATTGCATTGGTGCCTATACCGGTTCCCCCAATATAAATACTGTTATAGAAAATACTGCTGTTCAACCCGGAGCCCTTCATGATCCCATCTATACGAATGGCATTGGTCAAAGAAGTGCCATCGGGTTTAATACCCAGCCGCACCATATTATTGTATACATCTGCCTTACCCTGGTTGATCTCTATACCCCTGATATTGGCGTTGGTATTGGCAGTGGTGATATCAAAACTATGCACCTTGTTTTTTGAGATCGTATTGGTGATGGTGGCGGAATTGGCGCCCCAGAAAAAGATCCCTTCCATATACACACTTGCTGTAGCAGCGCCGGAAACCAGGCTATGCACCGTATTATTGGTAACAGTAACCGGATTGCTGGTAGAAGCGCCCATATAAATACCCAACACCGCTGAATTACCACTACCCAACGTATACGTGGTAGCAGAATACAGGTTGCGGACAGTATTACCTGCCACCGTTGATACCGTGGAAGTAGCTGATCCGATATTGATACCAGCTACCTGGGCGCCGGCATTGGCCGAAGTAGCGTTATTGGTAAGGTTGGCAATGGTATTGTTGGTGATCGCAAACACGCCATTACCAGCGGGAATATTGATCCCGCGTACATAAATACTGCTGGTACTGGTATTCACGGCATTGATGCTGTTGGCAGTTGTAACACTACCGATCTGGTTGCCATCGATA
>JAJKIL010000347.1 GCA_021154515.1 Niastella sp.
ACAACGTATTGTTTTGATGTTTCCTGTGCCGAGATCTTTGGCTGGTTTATGAATGGCGGCGCCTTGTCGCTGCTGCCTGAAGATGCAGCGCGAGAACCCCGGGAAATACTGGCCACCATTCAAAAGGACAGCGTGACCCATATCAACTTCGTGCCCTCCCTGTTTGCCGCATTTGTAGATGAACTGGAAAGAACAGGTATTGAACAGATCAAAACGGTAAAATATATCTTTCTTGCCGGTGAAGCATTGCCCATCAAGCTCGTCAGGAGATTTAAGGCCCTGAATACAGGAATTCCTCTTTGGAATATCTACGGACCTACCGAAGGCACCATTTATAGTTCCGCCTATAATACAGATCAGTCGGACGGCTCAACGATGACAGTACCCATTGGGAAACCGCTCACCAATATCAGACTTTATATACTGGACAGGAACCGGCATCTCATGCCGCCGGGTGTGGCAGGAGAACTTTATATAGGAGGCATCGGAGTAGCCAGGGGATATCTGCATAATGAGGAGTTGACCAGTCAGCGGTTTCCCGAAGATCCTTTTAACCGGGGCGAAAGGATCTATAAAACAGGGGACAGGGCCCGCCGGTTGCCGGATGGGAACCTGGAGTACCTGGGAAGGATCGATGACCAGGTTAAGATCAGGGGATACCGGATAGAACCGGGTGAGATAGAAAGCCGGTTGGCTGAACATCCGGAGGTACAGGAAGCAGTGGTAGTGGCAAAAGAAATGAACGGGAGCAGATCGCTGGTCGCTTATTATTTGTCGGACTTTGAATTAGCCCGGGATGTACTCCGGGCCTTTGTGCTGGAGAAATTGCCTGACTATATGGCCCCTTCCTTTTTTATCCGGTTACAAAAAATACCATTAAATGCCAATGGAAAAGTAGATAGGAAAGCATTGCCGGACCTATCTGTATCACCTGGGGAAATATTAGCAGCACCACGGACTCAGGAAGAAAGTTTGTTGGTGGATGTGTGGTCGCAGGTGCTGGGCATGGAAAAGATCGGTATAACAAATAATTTCTTTTTAATAGGAGGCGATTCTATTAAATCCATCCAGATCTGTTCCAGGCTGCGAAGCGCAGGATATGAACTGACTGTAAAAGATATTTTCGCTCATCAGACGATCCGGCAATTGGCCCCGAAATTAAAAAAGATCACTGTCGTATCCGATCAATCCGTCATCACGGGAAGATCACGGCTGAGTCCCATACAGCAATGGTTCTTTAACGGCCCTGTAAAGAACAAGAACCATTTTACGCAGTCGGTGCTGCTGTATGTTGAGGCAGGCATCAGTTATGAAACCATATATCGCATATTTAAAAAGATCCAGGAACATCATGATGCCTTGCGGATGGTCTTCATCAACATAGCCGGGTCGATCATTCCTGAAAATAAAGGGCTGGAACTGCCTGTTGCCCTTGCAGAATATGATCTCCGGCAGGAAGAAGACGAGGAAGCTGCATTAACCCTTCTTGCTGATGAAATGCATGCCAGTATCGATCTGGCAACCGGTCCCCTGATGAGGCTGGGGCTGTTTCATATGAATAAAGGAAGCAGGCTCCTTATTGTTATCCATCACCTGGTGGTGGATGGCATTTCCTGGAGAATATTATTCGAAGATTTCGAAACGCTTTATCAACAGCTATCACATAAACAACCGTTGACCCTGCCATTAAAGACCGATCCCTTTTTATCCTGGCCCGGCCATTTGGAAAAATATTACAGGAGTAGTGATTTTGAAAAACAAAAAAAATATTGGAAAGAGCAGGCGTCTGCTTTGCCCAGGGATTATCCGGAAGGTAATAATCTCCTGAAAGATCACCGGAAAGTGCTTTTCCGTTTGGACAGAGCCGCCACCGATCAATTGCTGACGCTCGTTCCTTCGGCCTTTAATACCCAGATCAATGATATTTTGTTGACGGCTCTGTTGCTCAGCATCAATAAAAGATACGGACAGGATTCATGGGTGATCGATCTTGAAACCCACGGCCGGCAGGACATTCTTCCGGGCGTAAATTTCAATAGAACCATAGGATGGTTTACCAGTATTTACCCTGTATTAATAGAGATGCAGCATGGTGAACTGAAAAATACGATCAGGCAGGTAAAGGAAACGCTGCGGAAAGTGCCAGGTCACGGCATAGGGTACCTGCTGCAGAAGTATCAGAACGGTGTTGTAGGTATCGACGAAGCCCTGCAGACATCCGGGATCTGCTTCAACTATCTGGGACAGTTTGATGCCGATACCAACAGTAATGTGTATAGCCTGGCCGGGGAGAATAAAGGAAACGAAATTGGCCTGGAAGAACAGGTACCATATGACTGGAGCGTTTCAGGGATGATACTTAACGGCCAGTTGGAAATGAGTGTTTCTTATAGTGTAAGGCAATACATGCCCGGTACGATGGAAAGTTTCATGAAAGATTATGAAGAGAACCTGCGTGCGATCATTGAATATTGTAGTACCTATGGACGAACGGAACTGACCCCATCTGACCTGATCTACAAAGACCTGTCGGTAGCTAAACTGGATGAGATCCAGGCAAAGTATACCATTGAAAATATAAGTTTATTATCGCCGATGCAGGAAGGGATACTGTATCACAGTCTGCTGGATACAGGAGCTGTAAAGTATCTCATGCAAACAACCTGTAGGGTAAAAGGAGAACTGAATGTAGCGGTTGTAGCACAAAGCCTGGATTTTCTGATGGCGAGATATGATATCCTTCGCACCATTTTTCTTCACGAAGGATATGACCCGCATGTACAGGTGGTATTGAAGGAGAGAAGGGCCAGCCTGGTATTCGAAGACATCCGAAAAGATCTGTGGAAACTTGCCGTCTGGCAGTTACAGGAGAGAGAAAGGATATATGACCTGAGTGCAGATGTGTTAATGCGGCTGGTAATATTGCAGACGGAGGAAAAGGAATACGAATTGATATGGGGCCATCATCACCTGCTGATGGATGGCTGGTGCATGGGTATTTTGGTAAATGAATTTATGGCCATCTATTCGATGATCATAAGAGGAAAGGAAATTGTTCTGCCCCCGGTAAAACCCTGGTCGAAATATATGGAATGGCTGGGGAACAGGGAGAAGGAAAGATCGGCCGCTTTTTGGCGGGAATATCTGTCAGGATATGATAGCCTGGCAAGTTTGCCGCAGCAGACAGGGCGGCAGGAGTATGCATATAAAATGAAGGAACTGGTCATCGATGAAAACCTTACAAAAGGATTGAGCCGGTTTTCCGGGCAGTATGGCATCACACAGAATACGATCATCCAGGGCGCGTGGGCAATGCTGCTGGCCCGGTATAATAATACACAGGATGTTGTATTCGGATCGGTCGTATCTGGCCGCCCGGCTGAGATCGAAGGAGTGGAGACGATGGTAGGTCTTTTTATTAATACGATTCCGGTCAGGATACACTATAGTGGCACTGAGACAGTGGTTGATTACTTACAGGGGTTGCAGGCCAGGGCCTTGGAAAGCGAGCCACATCATTATCATCCTTTATCAGAGATCCAGGCATTGAGCGAAATGGGCGACGGGCTTTTTGATCATATCATCGCTTTCGAGAATTATCCGCTGGCTCAACAGATCGAAGCAGCAACCAATGCCCCATTTGAGATCAGTAATGCGGATTTCTTCGTGCAGACCAATTATGAGCTGAATATCACCATTCTGCCATTGAATGAAATGATCATTAAATTTGAATACAACAGCAATAGATATTCAGAGGAGACGATAGCCAACATCAGCAGTCAGCTGAAAAATATTATCAGCGCCGTCATTGCACGACCGGATGGACTTTTAAAAGATATTTCGCTGTACAATGAACAGGAAGAATTGGCGCTCAGAGCCTGGCTGACGGCCGGCCTGGAGCAAAAAACAGCACCCATTCAATTCCTGCTTGGCCGGAGTTTCGAAATGCACGCAGATCATTATGCGATAGAGTACAGGGGGAAACAATACAGTTATAAAGAAATGGGCGCTGATGCCGGTAAGATAGCCACAGCAATAGCCCGTCATGGGATTGCTGAAGGCAGCCCAATAGGAATATATTGCGAAGACAGACGCTGGTTGATCAGCTCGATTCTGGGTATTGTACAATCGCGCATGGTATTCGTGCCGCTGGAGACGAAGCTTCCCGCAAGCCGCCTCGCATCCATGATCAGCCAGACAGGTATCCGGTATATCATTACCGATCAGGAACAGACAGACCGTAAAAAAATAGATGCCTCCGGAACGATCACCTGGCTGTCTCTCCACGAAATCAGCACGACCAGTGAAAACTTCGTTGCCCGGACGGATTTCGATCCGGAAGACCATTTGTATATTTATTTCACATCTGGTTCTACAGGTAAGATAAAAGGAGTAGTAGGCATCAATAAAGGACTCGCCCATTTTATTGATTGGGAAATACGAACCTTCCACATCGACAATACTTTCCGGTTCGGTCAGTTCACCAACCCCGGCTTCGACGTGTTTATGAGGGATATATTTGTACCGCTCTGTTCGGGAGCTACCATATGCATACCCGATGAAGAAAGCTTGTTCACGGCGCCAAAGATCAGTGCATGGATAGATCACCAGCAGATCGATCTGATCCACTGCGTACCCAGTTTCTTTAAATTATTCGCAAAAGGCAACTTGCAGGAAGGGTTGTTCCCTTCGCTGAAATACATACTCCTGGCAGGCGAAAAGATCCTGCCTTATGAATTACAGGAATGGTATAAGACATTTGGGAATCGCATTCAGCTTGTAAATATTTATGGTCCTACTGAAACAACCCTGGCCAAGGGCTATTATTTGATCCGGCCGGCAGACAGCAAAGCTGCCTACATTCCTGTAAGGCCAATGCCCGGAGCGCAATTTTTGATCCTTGACAAGGATAGGCAGGTATCTCCGCCCGGCGCCATCGGCGAGATCTATATCAGAACGCCTTACCGTACAACCGGCTACCTGGATGCTGCTGCCACAAAAAAATCCTTTATCGTCAACCCCTACAGCAATAATAAAGAAGATCTGCTCTACCGCACCGGTGATGTAGGAAAGGCGTTGGATAATGGAGAGATCGTGATACTCGGGCGCTCTGACCACCAGGTGAAGATCAGGGGTATAAGGATCGAGCCGGATGATATCCGGGCAAATATACTCCGGTATCCGGGCGTAACAGATGCGCTGGTATTGGCAAAAACCGACAAAGAAGGGGAGACATTCCTTTGCGCCTATATTGTATCGGACCCGCCCTTCGAGGAACCGGCAATAAGAAGTTTCTTACAAACCCATTTACCCGGGAATATGCTTCCGGCATTCCTGATGCATTTGCCTGTGTTCCCTCTTCAGCCAAACGGCAAGATCAACCGAAAAGCATTGCCTGAACCAGGCTTCGGACAGGCAATCGATCATATTCCTCCTTCCGGTGCCATAGAGGATAAACTGGCAGATATCTGGTCGGAAGTACTGAAAATGGATAAAGGATTAATAAGCACTAACAAGAGTTTTCAGGAGCTGGGCGGACATTCAGTAAGAGTGTTCAGGCTGCTCAATAAAATTCAGCAGTCATTTCATTTAAAACTAAAATTGGATGATATACTCCGGCACGATACCATCCAGCTGTCAGCCACGCTTATCGCACGATCTGTAAGGGATAATAACGGCGAGATTCCGGTATTGGAAAATAAGGAATACTATTCTACCTCTCCGGCGCAGAAACGAATGTATTACCAGTATTTAATGAACAGGGAAAGTATTCGTTACAATATTCCGATTGCCGTAAGGATCAATGGAGAAACAGATATTCCCCGGCTGCGGGATGCATTGATCAAATTGACAAATCGTCATCCTGGTTTAAGGACCAGCTTTCTGCTGACAGGGGATGATGTGCTGCAGACAATCAATGCGGAGGCCGGTTTGGAACTGGAATGGATGGGCGAAGATCAATATAACTCGGTCGGCGAGGCTTTCAATGCATTTATCAGACCTTTTGATCTGACCATGAAGTCCCTGATGCGATGTGCTTTGTTAAAGGGGCGGGAAACAGATACATTATTCGTTGATGTGCATCATATCGTAGCCGATGGGATCTCCCTGAATATTATGATCCATGACTTCAAGAAGCTTTACTTAGGAGAAGCGCTTCAGCCCCTGACACTGCGTTACGTGGATTATGCAGGTTGGATCAGTAACAGCCCGGACATATGGCAACAACATAAAGAATATTGGGCAAAGCAATTGTCCGGAGAATTACCTGGCGGCATTTTGCAGGCTATCAGGACAGGCTCAGGAAACGATATACATGTGGCGGCCTCAAAGGAATTGATAGTGGACGAAAAGTTATACGAAAATATCCGGCAATTCGCCCTGGCATCCGGGGTGTCCGACTTTATATTCCATTTATCGGTGTGTTACCTGTTATTATCCAAATTGTCCGGAAGCCAGGACATCATCATCGGGACTGATGTGGTAGGCAGAACAAAGGCTTCCCTGCAGGACATCGTTGGCACCTTTGTGAATATCCTGCCTTTAAGAGTGCAGGTAAGACCCGATATTTCCTATGAGGAATTATTACTCGGTATTAAACGCACGGTGGTAGAAGGATTCGATCACCAGGATTTTCAATTCGATCAGATGGTTTCTCTTGTAGACAGTAAGGGAACTGGCCTGTCCGAAAGCCCGCTGATCGATGTTCACCTTTCCTTCTCCAATACCATCGATGATACCATAGAACTGGATGAATTTGAGATTTTATCCTTGCAGAACAAACATGATCAGCTGACGAATTATGAGCTGCAGCTGGAAGCCAGGACCGTAGGAAAAAGATTGTACATCGATTTTATTTACAGCAAAGAATTGTATGATGCCGATACCATTGAATGGATCATGAAGTACTATACGAATATCTTACAATTCGTGATCCGGAACAGGCATGTGAAAATCGGGAATATTGAACTTGAAAATTGACCCGGTAAACCAACTCCTCTTGTATGGAAAATCAAATAGTAAAAGAACAATTCAACAAACAGGCGAAGAAATTTGCCGATTGGGCCGTTACCAGGAATACCGCACAGATGAAGGGGTATTATGATTTTTGTGAAATATCGCCCCGGGATACTTTGCTCGACGTTGCCTGCGGACCCGGAGCCATGACAGTATTCATGGCCCACCACGTCAGATCGGCTACAGGTGTTGATATCTCGGATAATGAAATTGAAATAGCCAACAATGTAGCCAGACAACTGGGTATAGCCAACATACAGTTCGATTGCTCGGACGTAGAGCAACTCCCTTATCCCGACAACTCATTCTCAGTGGTCTTATGTAAAGCGGCCTTTCATCATTTCGTACAGCCGGTAAAAGTATTTAATGAGATGAAGCGTTGCTGCATGCAGGGCGGTAAGGTAAGTATCCAGGATATAGCCGCTTATGATGACATATATGTAGATGAATATTTCGAAACCTTTGAAAAGCTGGTCGATATCTGCCATCACAGAACGTTGCAGGAAAGGGAATTTGCTCAATTGTTCACAAATGCTGATATAGATATAACAGACCAGTTTATGTTGACTGTAGATCTTTCGGTTGACGAATACCTGGAACATGCGGTACAGGATAAGGACGGCAGGTTGGCGCTTGAAAAATTAATCAAAGATGGTATAAAAGACCCTCGGCTGAAAGAATACCTTTTTTACAGGGATGACCAATTGTTTTTTAAACGAAATGTATACCTGATCGTAGGCCAGAAAAAAGATAAATAGTTAACCGCATTATAATATGAATAACGATGGACTTTAGCCTTTTCTTTTTTTCCAGTTACAAGGTCAGGTCCGACAATAAATACAAGTTATTGTTGGAGGCAGCAAAGTTTGCTGACAGGAACGGTTTTAAAGCCGTATGGACTCCTGAACGCCATTTCCATGAATTTGGCGGTCTTTTTCCCAACCCTTCTGTTACCAGCGCAGCCCTTGCAATGGTCACCAAACAGATAGAATTGCGGAGTGGAAGCGTTGTTTCGCCATTACATGATGCAGTAAGGATCGCCGAAGAATGGTCTGTGGTAGACAACCTGTCAAAAGGAAGGATCGCGCTTTCTTTTGCTTCCGGCTGGAACGGAAACGATTTCTGCCTGGCGCCGGATAATTACAAAGACAGACATCGCATCATGTATGAACAGATAGATAGTATACAACGTCTCTGGAAAGGAGAAAGTAGTAAAAGAAGGAACGGGCTGCATAAAGAAATACCCTTCCGGATTTTCCCCGCCCCCGTTCAAAAAGAATTGCCTGTCTGGATCACAGCTGCGGGAAATGAGGAAACGTACCGCATTGCCGGTGAAAAGGGGGCTCATTTATTAACACATCTGTTGGGACAGGACATGCGCGATCTGGCAGGAAAAATAAAATTATATCGTGAAGGAAGACGGGCTGGAGGATTCGCAGAGAATTCCGGAAAAGTGGCGCTCATGCTGCATACCTACATCGGAGAGGATATCAGGGAAGTAGAACGTATCGTTGAAAAACCTTTTATGGAATACTTAAAAAGTGCCACCAGTCTAAGCAAGATCATGTACCAGGAGGCAGGATTAAATGAGGAGGAGATCAGTGAAGAAGACAAACAGACGATGCTGAGGCATTCCTTTCAGCGATACAGCAAGACCTCTGCGCTGATCGGAACCGGTAGTAGTTGCCGCGCCATGGTGAATAGCCTGGCAGCAATAGGCGTGGATGAGATCGCCTGCCTGATCGATTTTGGCATTGAGGAAACTGAATTGATCAAAGGACTGAAGAATCTGCAGGCCTTCAGGGAGGCACTTACACCTGGACAAAACTGAACTTTTATGGCGGATGAAAACAAAAACCAGTAACTATTATGTGTGGTATCTGCGGATTTATAAAATTTAACAACAGGACGTCAGGCGAGGATGCCGGGATCATCCGGAAAATGAACAGCAAACTGTTTCATAGAGGTCCCGATGCCCAGGACACCTTGCTTTTTGATAATGTGGCACTGGGTTTCAGCCGGCTCAGTATAATTGGACTTGAGAATGGTATGCAGCCCATTTATAACGAAGACGGGTCCCTTGTGCTGGTGTGTAACGGAGAGATCTTCAATCATATTGAGATCCGGGAAGAATTACAAAAAGCGGGACATGTGTTCAAAACCCGGTCTGATGTAGAAGTGATCGTTCATTTATATGAGCAGGAAGGAATGGAATTCCTTAATAAATTGAATGGCCAGTTTGCTTTTGCTTTGTATGATAAGCGGATCGGGAAATTATTATGCGCAAGGGACCCGATGGGTATCTGCCCCTTGTATTATACCCTGGTAGAAAACACTTTTATTTTTGGGTCGGAGATCAAAGCGATCCTCGAACATCCCCTTGTCCCCCGTGAAGTTGACCTGGTTGGTCTTGACCAGGTGTTCACATTTGCCGGGCTTATCAGCCCCAGAACAATGTTAAGGCATATCAACAGCCTGGAGAACGGCCATTATATTATCGTCAATGACCAGGGTGTTATTCAAAACAACGAATATTGGGACCTCATCTATCCCGAACAGGAGATGCAACAGGACGGGCATCCTGAAAAATATTATATCGATAAACTGGAAGAATACTTCGAGCGATCGATCCAGCTCAGACTAAGGGCAGATGTGCCTTCCGGACTTTACCTGAGCGGAGGGCTGGACTCATCGATGATCACGATGAAAGTTAGCCAACTATACCCCACTATCAGTAAAGAGGTCTTTTCCATTGATTTCGCAGAGTCCAATATTTCGGAAACACCCTACCAGATACTGATAGCAAACGAAAGCCGTTCGAAACTGAATAAGAAGACATTTTACTTTAAGGATATCAGTGAAAGGCTGAAGCAGGCTATCTATCACTGCGAATGCCCGCTCAAAGAGACCTATAACACCGCCTCCCTGTCATTATCAGAGGCCACCAGGGCTAAAGGGATCAAAGTGATCCTGTCGGGCGAGGGTTCGGACGAACTTTTTGCCGGATATGTAGGCTACCGTTTTGACAAGATGCGGGCAATGAATTTTGTACAAAATGCCACCAGCCCGGAAGAAGAGGACATCCGGGAACGTATTTGGGGAGATAAGACGTTGTTTTATGAAAACAATTTTCAGGAACTGGAAACAATAAAAAGAGGATTGTATTCGGATGCAGTCAATGAAAAATTTGACGAGGTCAATTGCCTTAACCACCCGGTCATTAATAAAGAAAGACTACGTAACCGGGATGTACTGAACAAGCGGTCGTATATCGATTATAAACTGAGACTGGTCGATCACCTGGTAACCGATCATGGAGACAAAATGGCGTTGGCCAATTCTGTTGAAGTAAGATATCCTTTCCTCGACAAGGACCTCATCGCTTTCTCAACACAGGTGCCGCCAGAACTGAAACTGAAGGATTTTACAGAGAAATATGTAGTAAAGGGCATGGCTAGCCGCTTTGTGCCGAAAAAGATTATCGATCGGGAAAAATTCGGTTTTATTGCGCCTGGAAGCCCTTACCTGCTTCAAAACAACATAGAATATATCGAACAGATCCTCTCCTATGATTTGATCAGGAAGCAGGGATATTTTAATCCCGACAGGATCGAAGAATTGAAAAATACCTACAGACAAAAAGGATTCACCCTAAACATTCCCTTTGAAAGCGATTTACTGATCACCGTGATCACTTTTGGAATACTCCTGGAGGAGTATTTTTCTTGAACCCGCAACACCTGAACCTGCCAATTCAAGCACTATGACGATTCGCCTGTTTACCAAAAGAATCCTTTTGTTACTGTTCCTTATGACCGTAACCGGCATCTTCCTTTCTGCCAGTGCCCAAAAGCACAAATCGTTTCAAACCAATGGCAGAATGATCAATGTTGATAGTTTTAACAGGGAGATTGCAAAAATGATGAAAGAGGTGGGCGTTCCTGCCCTGTCATTAGCGGTGATTGAGAATAATAAAGTTGTATTTCATAATACCTATGGCGTCAGAAAAAAGGGAGATAAGAAGAAGGCGGATAATAGGACCGCTTTTGATGCCGGTTCCCTTTCTAAAAGTTATCTCGTTTTCGCAGTGTACCAACTGGTGGATCAGGGTAAACTCGATCTTGATAAACCATTATATCAATATTTGAAATATGATCGCCTTGAATATGATCCCCGGTATAAATTAATTACTGCCAGAATGGTGCTCAGCCATTCTTCCGGAATAGAGAACTGGCAATTTCAAAATGATCCCCTGAAACTGGAAATCATAAGCGATCCCGGAACAAAACTGGTATATTCCGGTGAAGGCTATAATTACCTGGCCAAAGTAGTGGAGTCGATCCTTCATCAGCCTTATGAAATATATATCAGGGATCTTGTTCTGAATGTTCTTCAATTGAATAATTCATACCTGAAGTTTATAAAACAAAAACATCACCTTTTTCACAAAGAGTCTCCCTGGAATTATGCCGTCGGGCACGGTCTCGACAGCAAACCCATCGTTAAAAAGAACTATGCAGTCAGCCCGGCCTCTGGAAACCATATCACCGCCGAAGATTATGCGAAACTCATTATTGGGATCTTCGACACCACCCATCTGTCGGTGGCCAGGATAAAGGATCTGGAGCAGCCCATCGCACGGGTCAATAATTCATCCACCTTTTACGGGCCTGGTTTTGAAGTGGCGGATATCGATGGAGACCTGGTTATAGAACACGGAGGAGATAATGATGGGTTTAAGAACCAGATGTTTTATTCCGTTGCAAAAAAGAGAGGCTATGTGTTCCTGTCGAATTCTGACCGGGGAAGATTGATGATGAAAAAGCTATGTGATATGACCGTTCAAATGAATATTGAACCTTATTTAAACGCAGAATTTTATCTCACGGATATGTATCCGAGCAATGCCAGCGATCTGTTAAGGATCTATGATGAAGAGGGCGTTGAAGCCATGTATGCGGCATTGGATAAACTTAAAAAGAACGGCACGGTTGGAGCCACCACCCTGGACGTTGTCAGCTTCTATCTGAAATGGTACTATGGAGGCGACAATAGGGTCACTCAAAAATTACTCGAAGATAATATCGCATTATATCCCGATTCATCCTTGTCCTATGTACTGCTGGGAAGACATTTAAGAGACCTCGGCAAACCCGACTCCGCCCTGCTGCACCTGAAGAAAGCGCAGGAGATGCATTTCTCCGCATGGAGCATCGATGGAGATATCAGCGATTGCGAAACGAAACTGGTGGATTTCAATCGAAGAAAGTCATTAATGGTCAGGATCAATGAAAAGGAACAAACCACCGTGCCGGCTGACAATTATAATTTAATGAGCGGGGTCGTGTCGATTGCTTCAACAGACGAAGGGGGCGGGCGGTGTCTTGCCTATATCGAAGCAGATGACTGGATGGAATACAGGATCGATGTCCGGGATAGTGGTAACTATTCGATGACCTTACGAGTTGCCAGCCTGCCAGGAGGCGGACAGGTGGAACTGCGTATCGAAGATACTTTATTAACGACCATGAATATTGAAACTACGAAGGGCTGGCAGAACTGGGTGTCAAAGACTACCGCCATTCGTTTACCGGCAGGAAGCCATACGCTGCGGCTATACGCCAGGGTAGGTGGTTTTAAATTAAACTGGTTAAAATTCGCCAAACAATCAATCTGAACGCATGAACCCTGAACAAGAGAATGTCATTGGAATAGTCGGCGGCATGGGCCCCCAGGCAGGACTGGCCTTATATGACAAAATCATTCGTCACACGAAAGCAGTAAGGGACCAGCAACATTTGTCCGTGGTGATGATGTCTTTCTCAAAACATATCGTTGACAGAACTGAATTCTTACAGGGAGATACGTATACGAACCCGGCTTTTAGTATTGCAGTAGTTATTAAAAAGCTGGAACACGCCGGCGCAGAAATAGTCGGCATTCCCTGTAATACCTCTCATTCTTCCCCCATCCTGGATGTGATCTACCGGGAATTAGACAGAATGGATTGCCGGGTACGGTTGGTAAATATGCCTGTGGAGACCTGCCATTTTATACAGGCAAATCACAAAAGCGTCCGGCGTATCGGGGTCATGACCACTAACGGTACCTATAAGACGGGATTATATAAGAATTTATTGTTGGATTTGGGCTATGATGTCGTGATCCCGGATCTTATTTTTCAAAACGAGGTTATCCACAGAATGATCTATGATCCGGTATTCGGAATCAAATCAAAACCCGATTCTATTTCATTAGAAGTAAAAATATTATTGGAAAAAGCGTTAACTTTCTTTAAGAAAAGAAATGCTGATGCGATCATTCTCGGCTGTACCGAATTATCGCTTATACTTCCCGGAATGATGGTTAACGATATGCTCGTCATCGACTCCACTGATGTGCTGGCGAAGGCATTGATCAGGGAGGCGACAAAACGGGAACAATTTCCGCGTGCCCAATCGTTGAAGAACATTAAGTCATAAATATGTTTAAAAACTATCTGATCATTGCATTCCGGAATCTTAGAAAGAATAAAGTGTCCGCTATTATCAATATCGGTGGTCTTGCTATGGGGATGGCCGTGGCCATGCTGATCGGCTTATGGATATATGATGAATTGTCTTTCAATAAATACCATGAGCATCACCTCCGCATCGCACAGGTTATGCGGCACCAGGATCAACAGGGTGACAAAATAACAAGCTTTTATCACCCGATGCCGCTTAGCGAAGAACTTCATACCACCTACAAGGATGTTTTTAAATATGTTGTCATCTCCAAACAAACGGAAGAGCATATCATTTCAGCCGGGGAGAATAAATTTGTCCAGGCGGGGAATTATATGGGAGCCGATGCGCCGGAGATGCTCAGCCTCAGAATGCTATACGGCAGTCATGGTGGGCTGAAAGACCCCAATTCCATCCTGCTATCCCAATCTTTAGCAAAAAAGCTATTTGGTAACGGTGATCCTATAGGGAAGATCGTGAAGATCGATGACCGGTTTACTGTAAAAGTTACGGGCGTGTATGAAGATCTGCCGGCCAATTCAGAATTCAGATATGTATCCTATATAGCTCCTTTTGAACTATGGGTCTCGGGCTTGAGAAACAAGGGAATGGATGCCCGAAGCGATTGGAAGAATTATTTTGTATTGATCTATGCTGAGCTGGCGCCCGGCGCCGATGTTAACCGGGTGTCAAAGATGATCAAAAATACCTATCTGTCTCATGTTGATCAGAAGACTGCGGATACAAAGCAGGAACTGTTTCTTCATCCGATGGACAACTGGCACCTGCATTCAAAATTTGACAATGGGATCGCATCCACCAGTGATCAGATGATGTTTCTCTGGTTCTTTGGTTTCATTGGAGTTTTTGTACTGCTGCTGGCTTGTATCAATTTTATGAACCTGAGTACGGCCCGTTCTGAAAAACGCGCCAGGGAGGTAGGTGTGCGCAAAGCCATTGGCTCTTTGCGCGGTCAGCTGCTCACGCAGTTCTTTTGCGAATCATTGCTGGTGGCCGCTTTTTCTTTTGTATTGGCCATTGGTCTCGTCATGCTTGTCCTGCCCTGGTTCAATAAGGTGGCGGGTAAGGAGATCTCCATATTATGGGGCAACCCCTTGTTCTGGCTAACGGGTCTAGTTTTTACCATCATTACCGGTCTGATTGCAGGAAGCTACCCTGCATTTTACCTGTCTTCCTTTAATCCTATTCTCGTACTAAAAGGCAGCTTTAAGGCTGGTCGTTTTGCATCGGTTCCACGAAAAATACTGGTGGTGCTTCAATTCACAGTGTCCATTATGCTAACTGTCAGCACGATTATCGTTTACAGGCAGATCCAGTTTACCAAGGACCGGCCGGTAGGTTATACCCGGGATGGCCTTTTAATGTTCCACCTGATGGCGCCAGGCTCTTCCGGAAAGTATAATTTGTTAAGTAATGAATTAATGAATACCGGCGTGGTATCGGGAACGGCAGGGGCAGGAGGCGCCGTCACCGAAGTATGGTCTATGAACAGGAATTTTGATTGGAAAGGGAAGGACCCGGCTACGGACCCCAGCTTTGTTACCCTATCCGTTACACAGGACTATGGTAGTACGATCGGATGGCAATTGATTGCCGGTACTGGTTTTTCAAAAGGATATGCCAGCGACTCATCCGGTTTTGTGATCAATGAAGCGGCAGCAAAACTGATGGGGCTGAAAGACCCTGTAGGAGAATTTGTGAGATGGGAACCTGGCTGGCGCAAAGGCGGAAACTTTAAAATATTAGGCGTCATAAAGGATATGGTGATGGAATCTCCTTTTGAACCGGCGCAGCCGACGATCTTCACCCTTGATTCGGTTACGAGATGGATGTTCGTCAGGATCAATCCTGCAGTGAGCGCCAGCAAAGCCCTCGCAAGGATTGAGCCCGTCTTTACTTCTTTATTTCCCGCAGCGCCATTCGATTACAAGTTTGCCGATTTGGAATATGCCAAAAAATTTGAATCGGAAGAGCGTGTAGGCAAACTGGCCACATTTTTTTCCATACTGGCCATTTTTATATCCTGTTTGGGCTTGTTCGGGCTTGCCTCTTTTGTGGCGGAGCAAAGGACGAAAGAGATTGGCGTAAGAAAGGTATTGGGCGCCTCCGTGTTTGGTGTATGGCGCCTGATCTCAAAAGAGTTTTTCATGCTTATCCTCATCGCTTTCCTGATTGCTACGCCAACGGATTATTTCCTGATGTACAACTGGCTGCAGTCATACCAATACAGATCGGGCATTCCCTTGTGGGTGTTTATGGTTGTAGGGTTGGGCGCATTGTTGATTGCATTGCTGACCATTAGTTACCAAACGATCAAAGCTGCATTACTGAATCCGGCAAAAAGCCTGAAGGCTGAATAGAATACCTTATCACATATGAAAATATTTTCGGTCAACCGGGTCGCACCGTTGATTATTATCTGCCTTGGCTTTGCCCTGCCTGCTGTTTCACAAAGCGGCACGGCGGCAAACGGCAGCAGGATGGATAGCGTGGATAAAACAGTGTCCGCGTTGATGAAGGCGGGAAATATACCCGGGTTGAGTTTGGTGATCGTACAGGATGGACAGCCCGTTATCAAAACTTATGGTTATGCGGACCTCGACAGTAAAAGACCGGTAACCGACAATACGCTTTTTGAAATTGGTTCCTGTACAAAGGCCTTTACGGCGCTGGCTATTGCAAAGCTGATTCATGAGCACAAATTGTCGCTGAACGATTATGTGTCCGACTATATACCCTGGTTCCGTGTCAGGTATAAGGACAGTCTGGTAAGCATCACCATCGCTCAATTATTACATCATACCAGCGGTATCCCCTGGAGCTCCATCTCAAACATACCCCAGACTAAGGACGAGGATGCACTGGTAAAAACCGTTAGAAATCTGGAAGGGCAGGAGTTAAAACGGCTGCCCGGGAAAAAATATGAATATGCTACCATCAATTACGATGTGCTGGCCCTTGTTATACAAAACATTTCAGGACAACCGTTTGAAACCTATATCCGGCAGCAAATTTTCGATATGCTGCAGCTCAGCAATACCAGCATCGGTATCCCGGTAGATAGCGCGTTGATGTCAAAAGGTTATAAGATCGGATTTTTCAAACCAAGGGTATATGATGCACCCGTGTTCAGAGGTAATTATGCAGCGGGATATGTGATTACAGATGCCAGGGATTTTTCAAAATGGCTGCAGTTTCAGATGGGGCTGAAAGATACATCCTTATATGAGCTGGCGGCTTTCACGCAGCAGCGGGATGAAACCGTACCCCTGCATTTTTATATGTCTGCCTATGCCATGGGATGGAACCAGTCCTTTGAAGGCAATGGAGAAGTATATCACGGTGGTGTAAATCCGAATTATACGGCCTATATACAGTTTCGAAAAAAGAGCAAACTGGGGGTGGCGGTATTAGCCAATTCAAACAGCACCTTTACGCCGGTGATCGCCAACAGGGTGATGAAGCTGCTGGCTGGCGAGAAAATTGAAAAGGAGTATGATCCGGGAGATGGCAACGATAAGGTCTTTTCAACAGCCTCGATCATTCTTGGCTTGTATCTGCTGGCTCTTGCTTTCTTTATCGGCCGGATCATCTTCGATATCATAAAGGGAAAAAGAAAGTATGCAGGATTTTCGCGGGCTGCACTGGGCAGGATTGGCTTACTACTGGTTATCTTTCTACCCTACGTATACGGACTCTACCTGCTTCCAACTGCCTTATTCGGTTTTAGCTGGGAGTCGATGATCGTCTGGACTCCCTTCAGTTTGACGACCGGTCTGAAAATGCTCAGTCTGGCCATGGGTGTATCCCTCTGTACCTATATAGCAGGCGTGGCCTTTCCGGAAAAAGATAAGTTCAGAAGAATCGCCCCCCGACTTATCCTATTGAGCGTATTATCTGGTTTGGCAAATATGCTGTTGATCATCCTGATCACTTCTTCCCTTGATCTGGACAATATAGTGGAATTGAAATACCTGATCTTCTATTATTGTCTGACACTATCGGTGTACCTTTTTGGAAGAAGATTCGTGCAGGTCAGCCTGGTAGCCTATACTATGGACATGATCTATGAATTGCGGATAAAGATCACCGATAAAATATTTTCCACTTCCTACCAGAACTTTGAGAAGATCGATCGGGGACGGGTATATACAGCCCTGAACGATGACGTTGGTACTATCGGCGAATCCGCCAATGTATTTGTAGTACTGGTTACCAGTATATTCACCGCCGGGGGAGCGCTGTTATACCTGGCTTCCATTGCTTTTTGGGCCACTATATTAACCTTCTCTTTGATGGGGGCGCTGACCACGATGTATTTTTTTGTCAGCAAAAGCACCAATAAATTTTATGAGGCTGCCCGCGACAGCAGGAACGTCTTTATGCGGCTCATCAACGGTATGATCGATGGGTATAAAGAGCTTACCCTGCATCGGAACAGGAAAAAGGCGTATAAAGAAGATGTAGCAGCAAGTGCGGATGAGTATAAGAAAAAGATCACCGTTGCCAATATCCGGTTCGTGAACGCTTCCTTTGTAGGCGAGGCTGTATTGGTCCTCATCCTGGGTGTTGTTGCATTGGGGTTCCCAAAATTATTCCCTGGCATTAAAGTCTATACCCTGATGAGTTTTGTGATCGTACTGCTGTACCTGATCGGGCCGGTGAATACGATCCTGAATTCCGTACCCACTGTATTGCGTCTTCGCATCGCATTAAACCGCATTAAACAATTTCTCAATAGTATTCCATCAGATCCCGACAATAAGAAATTGATCCTTATGCCAACGCCAGCTACGATCAATAGTATGGGAGCAAAAGGTATAGCATTTCAATACAGGAACGGAGACGACCAGGATCCTTTTTCCATCGGCCCCATCGATCTGGAAATGAAGAAAGGTGAAATAGTCTTCATCGTGGGGGGTAACGGAAGCGGCAAAACGACATTTGCCAAACTGCTCACAGGCCTGTACGAACCCGATCGGGGCAAATTTACCATCAACGGCGAAGAAGTTCCGTTTTCCAGGCTGGGGGAGCATTTCTCAGCCGTTTTCAGCCCGGTGCATCTTTTTGAAAAATTATACGATATCGATATCAGCGGGCGGGAAGAGGAAGTCAACAATTATTTGAAGCTGTTGCACCTGGATGAAAAAGTTCGGATAAACGGAAATAAATATAGTACGATCAATTTATCCGGCGGACAAAGAAAGAGACTGGCCTTGTTGCAGGTTTTTCTGGAAGACTGCCCGGTCTGTCTCTTTGATGAATGGGCCGCCGACCAGGACCCGGCTTACCGTTTCTTTTTCTACCGGACACTGCTCCCGCAAATGAGAAAGAAAGGAAAGATCATTATTGCGATCACGCATGATGACCACTATTTTGATGTAGCCGATAAAGTATATAAGATGGATCAGGGACAACTCCTTCCCTGGGAAAGCTCCTCAGTTAAGCACTTCGTTATTTGAAGTTTCTAATCCTACAATAATTTTTATGACTAATGATTTATTTTATCTGAAGCCCAATGTGGTTATCGGACCCTTTGTGGACAGATGGTATGCATGGACGCATTTGATCTCTCCGGCTACCGGAGCTATGAACGTATTTGGCCGCCATATGCGGATCATGAATTCGTATATCCAAGCCCCACAGATCCATGCAGAAGCCGTGAAGAACCCCAAAATGAAGGGCGGCCCGTTTATGGACTATAAAGAACCCCGTGTAAAGGAGATCGAAAGACTGCGGGACGAGACTGCCATCAACCGGAAAAAATCCATTGAGTTTGCCGAAGCTGTTATTGTGCTGGATAAAATGCTTAAAGAGAATGCCAGAGGTTATTCAATGGAAGCATTGTACGATAAGGTGCCTGAGATCCTGAAAGGCTATGTTGAATTAGTATATGATCTGAATAACAATCCTTCTTTCCGGTTCTTTGAATCCCTTTTATACAAAAGCGAGTTCTATTCAAAAGCTTCTCAAAGCATTGCCTTATGGATCACCAATAACGACGAACGGCCATTTTCCTTGAGTACGCCCCAACTCGATGATCCGGATGTATTGCATTTGCATATTCCGGTCGATCACGTTGGCATTGATGTATTGGGCAGGATGAAAAGGAAGGCCGGATCAATTGATAAGATAGCGGATATACTGGGTGTTAAAGATTCGGACAGGCCACTGTTCGACACCTTTTTTACCAGGCAGGAACACCCTAAATACCGGAAATACGACGGTAACAAAGCCAGAATGCGTTATTTCGGTCATGCCTGTATCCTGGTCGAGACCAAGGACGTAAGTATTTTGGTAGACCCGTTGATCAGCTATTACGGATATGAATCGAGCGTTTCCCACTTCTCGGATATCGATCTTCCCGATGTAATAGATTATGTGTTGATCACTCACAATCACCAGGACCATATCGTGTTTGAAACCCTGTTGCCGCTTCGTCATAAGATCAGGAACATCATAGTTCCCGACTCAAACAGCGGCGCACTACAGGATCCAAGTCTGAAGCTGACCTTTCAGGCATTGGGTTTTGAGAAAGTGATCACGATCGGCGAAATGGAAGAAGTGAAATTTGAGAATTGCGTGATCACCGGAATTCCTTTTACCGGAGAACACAGCGATCTCAATATCAGAACGAAGACCTGCTTTCATATCGCCATTGATAAATTCGCCTTTCTTTTTGTGGCTGACTCCAGGATCCTGGAAGCCAGACTCTATCATCATATCCAGCGGATCATCGGCGATGTGGACGTTATTTTTCTGGGAATGGAATGCGACGGGGCACCCCTGTCATGGTTATATGGCCCGCTTTTGACCGGCGAGATCACCCGTGAAAATGATCAGTCAAGAAGGCTCTCCGGCTGTGATTTTGAAAGAGGCATGCATCTCATCGATACATTTCATCCGAAAGAGGCATATGTATATGCGATGGGACAGGAGCCCTGGCTTGAATTTATCAGCAGTATTAAATATACTCCGCAGTCTAACCCAATCATACAATCGAACCGCCTGGTGGAAGAATGCACCATACGTAAAATAATTACAGAAAGATTGTATGGAGAAAAAGAGCTGTTGTATGATTATGAAAAGCAGATGGAAACAGTAGCGTAATAGTTCTTCATTAAAATGGAATAACCTTATCTTATGTTCTTTCAGAAGGAATTAAAGGCTGCACTGGCAGAAGGAAACAGCAAGGCGGCCATCGAATACGATGGGAAATCGATTGCCCGTTCGGCACTGTACCAGACTTCAGAAGCCATAACAGCATGCCTGTTGAGCAAGGGAGTGGAAAAGGAAACCGTCATAGGGATCCTGCTAAACGACAGGGTCGATCTGATCAGCGCTATGATCGGTGTGATCAATGCCAGGTGCGTTTTCGTGTTGATCGACAGCAAATGGCCAGCTGCCCGAAGGGCTTCCCTCATCAGCGACCTGGACCTGCAGCACCTCATCTGTCCCCGCTCCACCGGAGAATTACCTGTTGCGGAAATCTATTATTTTGAAGATATCATTTCTTCTGTCCTGCCTCCTTACGACGAGCCTGCCTATGACGGTGGGGACAGCCTGTACATTTATTTTACTTCAGGTTCTACCGGTAGGCCCAAGGGGATCGTAGGCAGGAACGACAGTCTGCTGCACTTTATAAAATGGGAGATCGATGAATTCGGTCTGAACAGCGACTGCCGGTGCAGTCAGTTCATCAGCCCCTTTTTTGATGCTTTCCTCCGGGATATCTTTGTTCCATTGCTGGCAGGCGGAACTATTTGCATACCTCCGCCAGAAGATGATTTTCTCCAGCCGCTTAACCTGATCGACTGGATCGATGGGGAGCGGATCACCCAGATCCATTGCGTTCCAAGCCTGTTTCGCACCATCATTGTTGAAAACCTGCTTCCCAACAGGTTCATAAGTTTGAAGTACATCCTGCTGTCAGGAGAAAAAATAATCCCTTCGGAATTGATTCGCTGGTATGCTGTCTTCCACGACAGGATACAACTGGTCAATTTATATGGACCTTCGGAAACCACCATGATCAGGTCCTGTTACAGGCTAATGCCGGCCGATGCCCATCAGTCGAGGATTCCGATCGGTTATCCTATTTCCGGTACTACATTCTTCCTTTTCGATAAAAACGGCAGACCATGTAGTACACTCGTTCCAGGTGAACTGTATATTCAAACCGCTTATAGTACTAAAGGGTATCTCAATGCGCCGGAACTGACGGGCGAAAAATTCGTGGTTGTCAACCCGGATGAGCCGGATGAAAAGATTTGTTTTAAAACGGGTGATATCGCCCGGCGATTGCCCGATGGCAGATTGGATCTAATCGGCAGGGAAGACAGACAGATCAAACTAAACGGCATTCGTATAGAACCTGATGAAATTGAAACAGCGCTTATCCGTTCCGGCCTGGTAAAAAGCGCCGTCGTTGTCCTGCAGAACGGGCAAAACGGTCGGGCCGGAAATGGCTCATTGATTGCCTTTGTTATTACATCCTTTCCTACGGATACTCATCCTGATGGCGGAATAGAAACGGCCTTGCGCCAGTATCTGGAAGCCGGGCTGCCTGCCTATATGATACCTGCGGCTATCGTGCCGGTAGCCGAATACCCTTTGCTGAGCAACGGTAAAATTAATTATGCGGCCCTTGCAACCGCACCCATTCACAAAGAGATCATCGCGCCTGCCGATGAAACCGAGGAACGATTGCTGTCTGTCTGGAAAAGCCTCCTGGGCGACAAACCAATTTCGACTGATGATACTTTTAATGTAGCTGGCGGCAGCTCGTTAACCATGATGCAACTTATCAGCAGGATTGTCCGGGAATTTGATGTCCGAATCACGCTGAGCGAATTATTTAATAACCTGACCATTCAGAAGCAGGCAGCACGCATCCGGCAAGCTGAAAAACAACAGTTGGTCAACATGGCACCGGCGCCAATCCAAACTTCGTACCCTATTACGCCGACCCAGCGACGACTATGGATCCTAAGCCAGTCTGATGAAGGGAATATCGCTTATAATATGCCGGCAGCCTACCTGTTCGATGGAGAGGTAGACCGGGCAGCATTGGAACAGGCTTTTGCCAGGATGATCGAACGGCATGAGAGCCTGCGTACCGTATTCAGAGAAGATGAGCAGGGCACCGTCAGACAATATATCCTTTCACCGGAAGAAGCAGGATTTCATTTGTCTCTCCGGGATCTGCGCGAAGAACGCGAACAGCAGGTAAGGCAATTGGTACAGGATGAATTCAGCCGGCCTTTCGATCTGGCAAAAGGCCCATTGCTCCGGGCAGTTTTGTACCGGGTGGAAACCGGTAAATGGATCTTTGTTTATAACATGCACCATATCATCAGCGACGGCTGGTCGATGAATATCCTGATCCAGGAATTGTTGCAATACTATAATGCAGCCATCAATAACAGCGACGCATCCCTGGCTCCTCTTGCCATTCAATATAAAGATTATGCGGTGTGGCAACAGGAGCAACTAAGCGCAGAACGGCTGAAAAAGATAAAGACCTGGTGGCTGCAACAATTTGAAGACGAAATACCAGTATTGGATCTGCCGGGAGACCGGGCACGTCCTGCTGTAAAAACATATAATGGGGCAATGATCCAGGCAAGGCTCAATCACGGATTGAGCAGGAAATTCAATGCCCTGTGTCAGCAACAGGAGGCAACCCTGTTTATGGGGCTGCTTGCAGTAGTAAATACATTATTATTCAGATATACCAACCAGCACGATATTGTCATCGGCAGTCCTGTTGCCGGAAGAGAGCACCCTGATCTGGAGAACCAGATCGGCCTGTATTTGAATACGCTTGCATTCAGAACGCGTTTCCGGGAAACAGATAGTTTTATCAAGCTGCTGAAGAACGTTCGGCATGTGACCCTGGGCGCATTGGAACACCAGCTATACCCTTTCGATGAATTGATAGACGAGCTGGACATGCATCATGACAGAAGCAGAAATCCCCTGTTCGACGTACTGCTTGTATTGCAGCCCGCCACCACGCACCAGCCAGGAGGCGCGCAGCTGGGCAGTGTAAACGTAAGCAGCTATGAAGGGGCGGAACCGGTTGCCAATAAATTTGACCTCACCTTTGTCTTTGTCGGATTTGAAGACGATCTTCAGGTGAACATCGGATATAACAGTGATATTTTTGATAGCAGCACAATAGAACGGCTGGTCTTACACCTGCAGACATTGCTGTCCGCCATCCTGCAGGATCCCCGTTTGCCGGTAAAGGAACTAGTGTATACCAGCCCGAAAGAGAGAGAACAGATCATCAGCATTTTTAACAGGGAAGACAAGGTCTATTCCGGCAATAAGACAGTTGTAGACCTGTTTGAAGAGCAGGTGATCCGATCGCCTGATAAGAACGCGATTGTTTTTGGAGAGGATACGCTTAGTTACGTGGAATTAAATGAGAAGGCCAACCAGCTGGCGCACTATTTAATAAACCAGTACCAGATCGGAGCGAATGACCTGGTGGGTATCTTACTTAATCGGTCGCCACAGTTTTTCATCGCATTGATGGGTATTTTGAAATCCGGCGGCGCATACCTGGTGCTGGACCCGGACCTTCCTGCAGCAAGAAAGGAATTCATGATAAAGGATGCGGGCATCAGAGCGCTCGTAACACAGGCGGATTATGCAGCAGCGCTTACAGGTTCTAAAGAAAATCCTCCTGTCAGTCGCGAAGTAAGCGACCTGGCTTATGTCTTATATACATCAGGATCCACCGGCCTTCCCAAAGGCGTAATGATAGCACATCGGTCACTGGTAGATTATTTTTATGGCATCGTGGATGCCACCAATATCAGCAGTTGTGCAACCTTTGGTCTGGTATCAACACTTGCGGCTGACCTGGGGAATACCGTTATCTATCCTTCCCTGCTGTTGGGAGGAACCCTGCATGTATATTCAGCAACAGACGTCATGCAGCCGGATAAAATGAGTGTTCAGTTGCTGGATTGTCTGAAAATAGTACCCTCACACTGGCGGGCATTGCAGCACGGCGATACAGTATGGGCCCCTGCCAAATGTTTGATCTTTGGCGGAGAAGCATTGACGGAAGATGTTATCGGTCTCCTGAAGACGCATCATGAGGATTGCGCCGTATACAATCATTACGGTCCAACGGAAACAACTATAGGAAAATTGCTGAAGCGGATCTCGCTCCCGGAGAGTGCCGGCAGGGTCGCGTTGGGTTCCCCCTTTTGTAATAGTCGTGTCTATATTGTAGACAGCAGCAGGCAACTTTGCCCGGTCGGGATTCCTGGAGAAATTTGCATCTCGGGTACAGGGGTCGCACGGGGATATTTGAATCGGCCGGATTTAACAAGTGAAAAGTTTGTAGCCAGTCCTTTCAGGGAAGGCGAAGTAATATATAGAACAGGAGATCTGGGCAGGTGGCTTCCCGGTGGCGAGATCGAATATCTCGGCCGTACAGATGACCAGGTAAAGATCCGCGGTTATCGTATCGAGCCGGGCGAGATCGAACGTGTATTGTGTCAGCATGAAAACATTCGTTCGGCCTTCGTATTGGCCAAACCGGTTCCGGGAGGAGAAAAAGAGTTAATAGCCTGGTACTGCGGGCATGTGGAAGCTATCCAACACTGGCTTGGTAGCAAACTGCCGGCCTATATGATACCGCAGCGATTCATTGAACTGGCAGAAATGCCTTTAACAGCAAATGGCAAGATAGACAGGAGACGGTTACCCGACCCTGTGAGTGCGCCGGTGGCAGACGAAGCAGGTTACCGGGCGCCCCGTACGGCAACCGAGCAAGGGCTTGCTGTCATCTGGCATGACCTGTTAAGCAGGGACAGGATCGGGTATAAAGATGATTTTTTTGCATTGGGCGGTCATAGTTTAAAAGTGATGCGCCTGGTCAGCCGTATTCACCAGCAATTCGGAGTGGCCATCGGGTTTAAGGACCTTTTTTCAACAACCGTACTGGAAGATCAGGCCATGTTGATCGCGAAGGCGCAACAAGCAGTCTTTGTGCAGATACCGCTGGCGGCGCATAGTAATGGTTATCCATTGTCTTCTGCCCAACGCCGCCTATGGATTTTAAGTCAGTTTGAAGGCGGTAATACAGCCTATAACGTATCCGGGGCGTATGTATTGGAAGGAGACTTACAGCGGTCATCGCTGGAATATGCTTTCAACAGCCTCATCACCCGGCATGAAACGCTGAGGACGGTATTCCGGCAGGACGGGGATGGCGCTGTCAGACAATATATCCTTTCACCGGAAGGGGTTGGGTTCAGGCTGGTGTATAGTGATTTGCGTCAGCATGGGCAGCAGGCGTATGAGCAGGAGATGGGTGAATCATTCCGGCAACCCTTTGATCTGGCAACCGGACCACTGATACGCGCGCATCTATACCAAACAGGAGACCACAAGTACTTCTTTACATATAGCATGCATCATATTATCAGCGATGCATGGTCGAAAAGCATATTCTTCCGGGAGTTACTGGCATTTTATGAAAGCCACCGGCAAAGCGGCATCAGCCCGCTCCCGCCATTGCGGATCCAGTACAAGGATTATGCTGTGTGGCAGCAGGGGCAATTGAGCGAAAAAACAAAAGCCGGTCATAAAGCATATTGGCTGAATCAGCTGGGAGGTGCATTACCGGTATTGGAGCTGCATGGAGACAGGCCCCGTCCTGAGGTAAAAACCTATAAAGGAGGGGCTATCCAAAAGACATGGAAGACAGCACAAAACGAGGGGCTGCAAAAGCTATGCGTTCAACAAGGCTGCACCTTATACATGGGGTTGCTGGCGCTGGTCAATACCTTATTGTACCGGTATACTACACAGCAGGATATCCTTATTGGCAGCCCAACGGCAGGAAGGGACCACACAGATCTGGACAATCAGATTGGGTTTTATGTGAACACATTGGTATTGCGAACGCAGTTCCGGGGTGAAGAATCTTTTCTTGCCTTGCTTGAAACAATAAAACAGATTACACTGGATGCATTTGAGCACCAGGCCTATCCATTTGATGAACTGATCAATGACCTGGGTTTGCAAAGAGACATGAGCCGAAGTGTCTTATTTGACGTGATGGTCGTATTGCAAAATACGGAGCTCGACCAACTCAACAGACAAAATACTCAGGCCGCACTGCAAGTCACCGAACTCCGGGGAGGGGAGCAGGTATACAGCAAGTTCGATCTCTTATTCAATTTCCTGGAAAAAGATGCGGGTATCGATCTCCGTATCGAATACAATAGCGATCTGTTCGACCAGGCCACCATTCTTCGGTTGGGAGATCACCTGGAAGCATTGCTGGAAGACATCCTGGTACGGCCATCCATCCCGCTTCAGCAACTGGACTATTTGCGGCAGGAGGAAAAACGTGCCCTTTCGGAGGGTTTCAATAACACTTCAGTCGCCTGGCCAAAGGATAAGACCGTGACGGAGCTTTTTGAAGAACAGGCAGCGCTGATGCCGGATAAGATGGCATTGGCATTTGACAACCGGGAATGGTCGTACAGGGCCCTGAATGAAAGAGCCAATCAACTGGCAGCCTGGTTAAGACACCAATATGCCATCAGGGCCGATGATCTGATCGGAATACACCTCGAACGGAGTGACTGGCTGCTGATCGTCATATTGGGTGTATTGAAATCCGGCGCAGGCTATGTTCCCGTTGATGCAAACTATCCAAAGGATACAATCGAACATATTCTGGCGGAGAGTAAATGCAAAATATTGATCGATGAAGCCATGCTGGAAGAGATCAAAGCCGTAACAGAGCATTGGCCAAAGGAAGATCTGACGGCTATTGCATCACCGGCCAGCCTGGCCTATGTAATGTACACCTCTGGTTCTACCGGCCAACCCAAAGGCGTAATGGTGGAGCACAGGAGCGTTGTGCGACTGGTAAAACCGGCGAATTATGCTGAATTGAGCGAAAGGGAAATACTGCTATCCACCGGCGCCGTCGCATTTGATGCCACCACCTTTGAATACTGGGGGATGCTGCTGAACGGAGGCAGCCTGATCATGTGCAGCAAGGATGTGTTGTTAGATGCTGCACAGTTAAAAAGCCTCATAAGAAACCGCGGGGTCACCACCATGTGGTTCACCGCTGGCTGGCTGAACCAACTGATTGAAGAGGATATCGAGGTCTTTCGCGGTTTGCGGACCCTGCTGGCCGGCGGAGATAAACTATCGGCCGTGCATATTAATAATCTTTTGCGTTGTTATCCCATACTGAAAATAGTGAATGGATATGGCCCTACGGAGAATACCACTTTCTCACTGACATATCCGATCGAAAAGGAGACAACAGACATTCCTGTAGGGCGGCCCATTAATAATAGTACGGCCTATATTCTCGATAAGCGGCTGCAGCTTTGCCCTGTCGGTGTCACCGGTGAGATCTGCGTGGGAGGAATAGGATTAGGACGGGGATATCTGAATAATGAAGAACTGACAAGAGAGAAATTCATTCCACATCCATGGTTGCCGGGAGAAAGGATCTACAAGACGGGTGATCTGGGGCGATGGCTGCCGGATGGCAATATTGCTTTTGCCGGACGAAAAGACGAACAGGTCAAGATCCGCGGATACCGCATAGAACCCGGAGAGATAGAGAAGGCATTACAGAGTCATCCGGACATAGATTCAGCTGTGGTCATTGCAAAAGTAAAGCCTTCCGGGGAGAAGGAGCTTGTTGCCTACCTTACAGGTAAGAACACCCTCACCGCCCCGGCTATACATGCGCATCTAAGCCGGATTGTTCCCGCCTACATGCTCCCTGGTTACTATGTCCTGCTCTCCGCATTCCCATTAACGCCCAATGGCAAGATAGATAGAAGGGCGTTACCCGACCCCGAAGGCCGGAGCCTGCTATCGGACACAGAATTTGTTGCTCCCCGCAACGACATCGAAGAAAAACTGGTCGCTATCTGGCAGCAGATCCTGGGTAAGGACCGGATAGGCGTAAAAGATAATTTTTTTGAGATCGGCGGTCACAGCCTCAAGGTGACACAGCTTATTTCAAGGATCAACAGCAGCTTCCTCGTACAGATCAGGATACAAAGCATATTCAGGGAGCCGACAATAGAAAATATAGCAGTGCAGATCGATTTTATCCTTGACCAAAAGAAACAAAAACAAAATAAAGAGAAACTAACGGAGATAGAACTATGAGAGAGCTACTCAATCGACTGAAGAAGCAGGATATCCTGTTGGAGGTGGTAGATGGCAAATTGAAGTTATTTGCCAATGACACTAACCTGGACCCCGCCCTGATTGCAGAAGTGAAGGCAAAAAGTAACGAGCTTTTACAGTTTTTATCAAATGCAGACCAGTCCGGTTTCAACGATTCATACAGCCTGCATATTCCCGCTACACCCGAAGCCGGTCATTATCCTTTGTCATCTTCGCAGGAGATGCTTTGGATAGTATGTCAGCATGAACAAAGCAATGTGGGCTATAATATCAGGGAGGTGTATGAGTTCGAAGGACAGCTCGATATAGCCGCTTTATCATCGGCATTCAATAACCTGCTGAAACGGCACGAGATCCTTCGAACAGAATTCAGGGAGGACGAAAAGGGAGTAATCAGGCAATTAGTTCGTTCAAAGGAAGAGATTGATTTTAAGATCGGCTATTGGGATCTGCGAAACGAAACTGATCAGGAAGCGCAGGTAAGCCGGTTACTCCGCCGGTCATCGCTGATGCCGTTCGATCTTGCTGAAGGACCCTTATTAAGGGCCGATTGCTGGCAGATAGAAGATCACCGGTATATCTTCAGCTATGTCATGCATCATATTATCAGTGATGGATGGACCATGGAAATACTGCTAAGGGAATTATTGCACTATTATAACGCTACACTGCAGGGTGGTTCTGATGACAGACCGCCATTACGGATCCAATACAGGGACTATGTGGCCTGGCTGCAGGAACAGTTGAGCGGCGCTGCCAAAAGCGCGCATAAGGCTTACTGGCTACAGCAGTTCCAGGGAGACCTTCCTGTACTGGCATTGGAAGGAGATAAACCCAGGCCACCTTTGAAGACCTATAATGGAGAAGAACTTAGTTTCAGGATCGGTGCCGATACGGCGAAAGGTATCAAAGCTTTGTGTAAAGCGCAGGGCGCCACCTTATTCATGGGGTTACTGGCAGCAGTAACCGCCTTATTGAACAAATTTACCGGGCAGGAAGATATCGTTATCGGCACCCCGATCGCCGGCAGGGGCCATGCCGATCTGGAAGACCAGATCGGTTATTATGTAAATACGCTGGCGCTAAGAATGCAATTCAGCCGGAATAATAATTACCGGGCGATGCTTGAAATGGCCAAACAGGTTACGCTGGGCGCCTACGAACATCAGCTGTATCCTTTCGGAGAACTGGTAGAGGCATTGCATATGCAGCGGGATATGAGTCGTAACCCGCTGTTCGACGTGCAGGTGATATTGGGACAAAGCGGAATGCTGAAGGCGGAAGATAATTCAATCGCCGGTGGCCTGCAGGTGCGTAACTATGAGGGCGAACAATCGCGTACGAGCCGTTTTGACATAGTATTTAATTTCGTGGAAGCCGGGGATGAACTGCTCCTGGGCATATTGTATAACAGCGGTATTTACACGCACGAGGGGATAACCCGTTTGGGCGCTTGCCTGGAGCAATTGATGGCAGCTATCGTAATGAGCCCCGAAACAACTATCGTGTTGCTCGATTGCCTCCATGCAAACGAAAAGCAAAAGATCCTGACGGATTTTAATGGCGGGCAGCTGGAATACCCTAACAACCAAACCGTGCTGGACCTCTTTAACAAACAGGTATTATTGCATCCTGATCATCCGGCCCTGGTATTCGAAGGAGAATCGCACACCTATAAAGAGCTGGACAACCTGTCGAACCGACTGGCCGGGTATTTGAAAAAGAATTATGCCATCACAGGCAATGACCTGATTGGGATCATGGTGGACAGATCGGATAAAATGATCATCGGCATCCTGGGGATCTTAAAGTCGGGTGCGGCTTACGTGCCGGTAGACCCTGACTATCCCCAGGCCAGAAAAAAATTCATCATCCGGGATACGCAGATAAAAGTATTGTTGACCCAGTCGGATTACCTGTTTGATCTCGACTATTATGACGGGGCTATTTTTGCTTTGGATATTCAGCTGGATATGCCTGATGACCAACTGGAGTACAGCAATCCCGATCCTGCCCATATAGCCTATATCATTTACACTTCCGGTTCTACCGGCAACCCCAAAGGCGTACTGATAGATCATGGCAACCTGATGCATTCCCTGGTGTCCCGGATGGAGATATATCCTGGTGTCCGGAAATTTCTACTAATGTCCTCTTATGCATTCGACAGCTCCATAGCAGGCATTTTCGGTACGCTTTGCACAGGCGGTACATTATGCATCATAAAAAAAACAGACACGGCCAATGCCCATTGGATCGCTGAATATATTGTAAAGAACGGGATCAGTCATTTGCTGACTGTTCCTTCCTTATATCAGGTATTGCTGTCTGAACTGGCCGATACAAACAACGCGCTTTCAGTCGTCATCGTGGCAGGAGAAACCTGTTCTGTACAATTGGTAAATTACCATTATAGCCTGTCCGCCATGCAGGATTGTGTCCTGTACAACGAATATGGCCCTACGGAAGGCTCCGTATGGAGCAGTGTTTATACATATGAAAAAGGGCAGCAACCTTTTTTAACCATAGGCAAACCGATTCACAATACGCAAATGTATATTCTCCGGGATGGCGTATCAGTCCTTCCGGTAGGCTTACCGGGAGAAATTTGCATAGGTGGAAGGGGTGTGGCCAGCGGATATTTAAATCAACCGTACCTGACCGCAAAGAAGTTTGTTACCAATCCCTTCAAAGCGGGTGAACGAATGTACAGGACCGGTGACCTGGGAAAATGGTTGCCGGACGGAAACATCGTTTTCATGGGACGTATGGACGACCAGGTAAAAATAAGAGGCTATCGGGTAGAACTGGGAGAGGTGGAAAACGCATTGCAAACACATGCGTCCATCGATGCTGCCATCGTAGTGGCCAGACCCGATAAAGAAGGAAATAAGGAATTGGCGGCGTTTGTGACCGGTCCGGATACACTAACGGTGCCGGAAATAAAAGGTCATCTCGGCAGGATCCTTCCTGAACATGCCATCCCGGCCCATTTCATCCGGCTGGGAGAATTCCCATTGACACCTAACGGCAAAGTAGACAGGAAAAAACTCATCGAATACACCGGGGAAGGTATCAGCGGTGGTACGGAATATATTGCTCCCCGAAATGAAACGGAAGCGAAACTGGCAGAGGTATGGGAGGAAATTCTGGGTAAAGAAAAGATCGGTGTCAGGAATAGTTTTTTCGAAATGGGCGGCGACTCCATAAAGATCCTGAGAATGGTAGCTGCAGCCCGGAAAAAGCTGGATCTGGAAATTCCGGTTGCCGAAGTCTATAAACACAATACGATCGAAAGTATCCTGATGCATGTGCTGCAGCATAAAGAGTACATCGGGGTGAGACAGGAAGCAGATACAACTATGAGAGCGGCCGTGATCGCACAAATGGATGTATTGAAGACGCGGGTACTATCCTATGATCATATCGCGAACAGGCAAAAAATAGAAGATGTCTATCCCATGAGCGACATCGAAAAAGGGATGGTCTATGAGTCGCTATTGAACGATGGGTATACTATCTATCACGATCAAATGGTCCATCAACGGGTCTTCCCTGCATTTGATAGTACAAGGTTCAGATTGGCCATGCAATTGCTCGTTGAAAAACATTCCATATTGCGGACAAGCTTCGATGTGAGCAATCTTGAGCAGCCGGTACAGCTGGTGCATCGGACAATACCCGTGGACGTGCATTATGCCGACCTGTCCGGCACTGACAGTACAGAACAGGAAGCTACCATAAGATCATTTCTCCGGGCTGAATTGCAGCGCCCTTTCGATACTGCAAAAGCACCCTTGTGGCGGATGGCCGCATTTAATATCGGGGAAAACAGGATCGTATTCGTTTCCCAATGTCATCATGCCACTATCGATGGCTGGAGCGATGCCCTGTTCATGACAGAACTGAATAACCTCTACCTGCGGCTGGCAGAGGAGCCGGATTATAGACCCGTGAAACTGCGATCGGATTATAAGGAATTTGTGATCCGGCAGGAGATCGATAAAATGGATCAGTCGGTGCGTACATTCTGGAAGGATGAACTGGCCGGCTTTAAAAAACCGGAGCTTTTCACCAGTGAAGATTTTTCAGGAAGATACCATTTCGTTCCTGACAGGAGTATGGTAAAGAAACTGGAAACCCGGGCAGGCAAACTGGATACCAGTATAAAAGCCATCTCATTAAGCGCCTTCCTGTACCTGCTGCAGGTATTGAGCTATAATGAAGAAATAGTAGTGGGTGTCGTAACGAATACCAGGCCGGATTGCGAAGATGGAGATAAGGTACTGGGCTGCTTTTTAAATACGATCCCGCTGCGTATGGAGATCAGCAGCGATGAAAAATGCACGTCACTCACCAGAAGAGTGTATAATAAACTGATCGCCTTAAAAGACAAAGAACGATTGAGTCTGCTGGAGATTGCGCGATTGCATACAAAGGGAACGGGCAATCCTTTTTTTGATGTCATTTTCAATTATGTCGACTTTCACGCATACAATGAGATTGAAAATAAACTTCCTAATGGCTACGGACAGCAAGTTGCTGGGATTGAGATTGCGGGTAAAGGAGTGACCAATACTTTTCTTGACCTGACCGTTAACATGACCGGCGGTAGATTCAGTGTTGGGATCACCATGGGGAAAAAGATGAAAGGCGGTTTTACCCCCGAACAAATAGGGGGCTTATATATGACCATACTATCCTTTCTAACCGACCCGGCCGACAGGGCACTCCATACGATAGAGCTCGTGGGGGAAGTGGAGAAGCAGCAACTGCTCACAGCATTTAATCCGGTCCCTGTAAAGATGCCCGATGGACCGGCAACGATTGTGGAGCTGTTTGAGGAAAAGGTGGCAAGAACGCCCGATCGGGTTGCCCTGGCATACAGGAATACAACAATGACTTACCGGGAGCTCAATGAACAATCGAATCAGCTGGCGCATCATCTCAGAACAACCTGTCATATACTACCGGACGATCTGATCGGAATAAAACTGGAGAGATCGGAAAGACTGATTATAACGATACTGGCTATTCTGAAAAGTGGCGGCGCTTATCTGCCCGTAGATCCTGGCAACCCACCGGAACGCATCGATTACATGATCAAAGACAGCGGATGCCAGTTGTTTATTGATGAAAACTGGCTGAATGACTATGATCAGTTTCAGAAAGCAGAAGGACTGAATGACCCCATTCAGGTCAACCAGCCTAACAACCTGGCGTATGTCATTTATACCTCAGGGTCTACCGGAAAACCAAAAGGCGTGCTGGTAGAACACCGGTCGGTCGTGAACCTGATTGTAGCACAAAGGGCTGCATTCGGCATCAGTGAGGAAGACAATGTGCTTCAGGCTTCCGATGTCTCTTTTGACGCTTCGGTAGAGCAAATCTTTATCGCGCTCACCAGCGGAGCGCGGCTAACCATGATCGATAAGGCGGTGTTGCTGGAGCCGGAAAAGCTCGAAGCATTTATTGATGATCACCAGATCACTCATGTTCACCTGGTACCGGGTATACTGGCGATGCTGCCAGTTAAAAAGTACACCTGGCTGAAAAGAGTGATCGCAGGTGGGGATACCTGCCCGAAAGACCTGGCCGAAAGATGGAGTGCGCATCATCCTTTTTATAATGAATACGGGCCTACGGAGACAACGGTCACTTCCATTATGCACTTGTATGATCCCAACAATGAGCAACAGTCATTTGTTCCTGTGGGCCGCCCGCTGCCCAACACTATTGTCTATATTTTAAAGAATGACCGGCTGGCGCCCGTTGGGGTGATCGGGGAAATCTGTATAGGCGGAGACTGTCTGGCGAGAGGCTATTTGAACAGACCCGGTTATACCGAGGCTGCCTTCGTTCCCAATCCATTCAAGGAGGGAGAAAGAATGTACAGGACCGGAGACCTGGGAAGATGGCTGGCGGATGGTACCATCGAATTTGCCGGCCGTATAGATAACCAGGTGAAGATAAGAGGGTATCGGATCGAGACAGGAGAGATCGAAAGCGCATTGCAAACGCATCCGGATATTGTGGCATCCGTGGTCGTTGCCAGAACGATCCATAAAGGTGAGCCCGAATTAGTCGCGTATATAGTTAGCCGTGGATCGTTGAATGTGGCCGACTTGCGTTCGCATCTGGGCAGAACATTGCCTGGGTATATGCTGCCGTCTCATTATGTACAGATAGAAGAAATACCGCTGACATCCAATGGCAAAACAGACCGTAAAAAACTACCTGATCCGGTTGGAGCCGGAATTGCTTCGGGTAATGTTTTAGTACATCCGCGTAACCCTACTGAATCTAAGCTGGTTGCCATCTGGCAGGAAATATTGGGGAGAGAAAACATAAGTGTGACGGATAATTTCTTTGAGCTGGGCGGACATAGTTTAAAAGCGATGAGGTTGGTTAACCAGATCCATAAGGCATTTGATGTGAGGATAACCCTGAAAGAGCTGTTTGCGAAAAGTCTGTTGCAAGAACAGGCACAGCTTATCGATCAGGCTCAGAAAACAACATTTACAGGCATTGCGGCTGTAGCGGATTGGCCCGATCATGTCTTATCTTCCTCACAACGGAGATTATGGGTGATGAGCCAGTTTGAAGAAGCGAATATTGGTTACAATATGCCCTCCATATATCGTTTTGAAGGCCGGCTGAACAAGCCGGCGTTGGAGACGGCTTTTGGCAGGTTGATAGGCCGGCATGAGATCTTGCGGACTGTCTTCAGGGAAAACCAGCAGGGAGAGATCCGGCAGTTCATTCACGCACCTGAAATGACCGGTTTCCGTTTGTTGTTCGAAGAGCTGCATAAGGAAGAGGTAGCGGAAAGAGTGCAGGCTGCGGTCAATGAGCCATTTGATCTGGCAACGGGGCCTTTGATCAGGGCCAGTGTTTTCCAGGTTGCTGGCGATGAATGGGTGTTCTTTATTAACATGCATCATATTATTGGTGACGGCACGTCGACGGTTATCCTCATCAATGAATTGTTACAATTGTATAAGGCGCAAATCGCAGGTCAGCCAGATCCTTTCATTCCATTGCGCATCCAATACAAAGATTATGCAGCCTGGCAACAGGAACAATTGAACAGGCATCTGTTTGACAAACATAAAGCCTGGTGGCTGGATCAATTAGGCGGTGAGCTGCCTTTATTGGAGCTGCCGGTTGATAGACCCCGGCCTCCTGTAAAGAGCTATAGGGGAGGCCTTATCAGACGCATATTTTCCGCTAAACAATATGAAGGCCTCGGATCGCTGGGCAGGGAGCAGGGCAGTACTTTGTTTATGGGCCTGCTGGCCTTGGTGAATGCCTTGTTGTACCGGTATACCGGCCAGGAAGATATTATCATCGGAAGTCCGATCGCCGGCAGGGAACATGCGGATCTGGAAGATCAGATCGGATTCTATGTAAATACGCTGGCGCTAAGAACCCGGTTTTCCGGGGAGGATAGCTTTGAAGGCTTGCTGGAACACGTTCGCCAGGTTACGTTTGATGCCTATGAGCACCAGTCGTACCCGTTCGATGAACTGGTAGATGATCTCCATCTTCAGCGGGATATGAGCAGGGGCGCCTTGTTCGATGTGATGGTCGTTTTACAAAACTACGAATCCATTGGGAAGGAGGATGCTTTAGGGGAGCTGCGGGTGAGCGGGTACGAAGGCGGAGAACACCAGACCAGCAAATTTGATCTCCTTTTCACTTTTACACAAGAGGAGGGCGTACTCATCTTATTTCTTGAATACAATAGTGATATTTTTGACAGAACTACTGCAGACCGGATAGGCGATCATTTAATGCAGCTGCTGGATGCCGTTATAGAAACTCCAGCCGTTGCTATTCATCAACTGGATTATTTACAGCCGGCAGAAAAGGAGCAGCTGCTGCATGCATTCAACGATACTGCTTTCGACTGTTCTAACAACAGAACCGTCATAGATCTGCTGGAAGAGCAGGTGAGTAGAACGCCGTCTGCCACGGCTCTTGTCGTCGGGGAAAAGCGATTCAGCTACCGCGAGGTCAACGAGTGGTCGAACCGGCTGGCAGCAAAGATAGTGGAGCTGGGCAGCGTTCGTAGGGGCGACAGCGTCGGTGTATTGCTGGATCGCTCTGAATGGTCGGTGTTTGCTATGATCGGGATCATGAAACTGGGCTGCGTGTATGTGCCGATCGATGCATCGCTACCGGCCAGCCGTATCGAATACATGTTGGAAGCAAGCCGGTCAAAATTGCTGATCACAGAAAGATCAGAAAATAACCATTACTCATTTGAATTACCTGTCATAACAGTCGACGAAGTAACAGCGCACATCAATTCGTCCAATCCGGCTCTGGGCATTACCGGCACAGAAACTTCTTATATCATTTATACCTCGGGTTCTACAGGCGATCCGAAAGGAGTGGAACAAACGCATCTTACCCTGTACAACCTGATCATCTGGAGTATTGAAGGGGCAGGTTTTGACACTGGAACCAGGCAGTTACAGTTCTCTTCCTTTAGCTTCGATATGTCTCTGTATGACATCTGTTATGTTTTTGCTACAGGAGGAGAGCTTCATGTGATCAGCGAAGAGCTCCGCAGGGATCCGTGGGCCCTGAAAGCGTATGTGATCGGAGCGGGTATAACGACTTTATCGATGCCCTATTCCGCACTGAAAGCCTTATTCAGTGCAATAGGATCGGAGGAGTGGACGGGGCACCAGTTACGGGAGATCATCTCGGCCGGAGAGCAATTATATGTGAGCGGCGGGCTGCAGGAATTACTGAAAAAAGATACTGAGCTGCGGCTCTATAATTTATACGGTCCATCGGAAACGCATGTAGTAACAGGGGTATCCTATAGTTATAGCAAAGGACCGATACCGGAAAAAGCAGGTATCGGCCAGCCTGTATACAATACGGTGATCTATATCCTGGATAAAGAAATGCAGCTGGTGCCGCCAGGCGTGGAAGGAGAGATCTATATCGGGGGATGGAACCTGGCAAAAGGTTATATCGGCCGGGCAGACCTGACGGCTGAAAAGTTTATTCCCGATCCATTCCGGAATGGCGAACTGGTGTATCGCAGCGGGGATATTGGGAAATGGCTGCCGGGAGGCGGGATCGAATATCTCCGGCGCAGGGACCACCAGTTGAAGATCAACGGATACCGGATAGAGTTAGGAGAGATCGAGCAGGCCTTGCGGCGCAATGACCAGGTA
>JAJKIL010000348.1 GCA_021154515.1 Niastella sp.
ACGGGCTCGACAAACCAGGCGGTACGGTGCAGCAAACAAAGACCTCGTACTACCTGCGCAAGTTCATGGGGGCGTTTGAAAGCGTGAGCAACAACCCGCCTTCCTATTCCGGCACCTACCACGACTGGGTGTATTACCGCTATGCAGGCGTTTTGTTGAATTATGCAGAAGCGCTCAATGAGTTTTCCGGTCCATCTACGGAAGTATATAACGTCTTATATGCGCTCAGGAAAAGAGCAGGCATTTTAACCGATGCCAGTAATACGTATGGCGTGCCACAAGGCATGAACCAGCAAACGATGCGCACGTTTATCCGCAATGAACGGCGGGTAGAAATGGCGTTTGAAGAACAACGGTATTGGGATCTCCGGCGCTGGAAAATAGCCGCACAGGTATATAACGAAGCGCCGTTGCGGGGCCTCGATCTGCAGCTGAGCAGCAGCGGCCAGCTTTTTTACAATCCCATCCAGGTGTTAAAAACGGTGTTCCGCGATCCGCAAATGTACCTGTATCCCATTCCATACAGTGAAGTGATCAAGAACAGCCAAATGCAACAAAATCCGCTGTGGTAAATACAAACCAATACTAACAAACTAACTTTTTTATATGAACAAGCTCTTCGTTCTTTTTTCAGCAGCTGTTCTCCTGCTCCCCGGCTTTTTGTTTGCCCAGGATAAAGTGGTAACGGGTATAATAAAAGACGCCAACGGGCCATTAGCCGGAGCTACCATTACCGAAAAGAAGGAACCGCAAAACGCGGTGGCGGCAGATGGCCGTGGCCACTTCCGGATCAAATTACGCGGAACTACCGGCGTATTGATTATTTCCTACCTGAATTACCAGCAACAGGAAGTGAGTGTTAAAAAAGATAACGAGGTAGAAGTGGTCATGCAGCCATCCATCCAGGGTATGGAAGAACTGGTGGTGGTGGGTTTTGGTAAAAAGAAACGTATTACCAATACCGGCGCTGTAAGTTCCATCAACGCCGCTGAAATCCGCGACATCCCCACTTCCAGTGTACAGAATGCACTGGCCGGTAAACTGCCCGGCTTTTTTACGCAGCAGCGTTCGGGCCAGCCCGGTAAAGATGCCTCCGATTATTTTATCCGCGGGGTAAGTTCATTGAACCCCGATGGTAACCAGCCGCTGATTGTGGTGGATGATATTCAATATACCTATCAGCAACTGGCACAGATCAACGTAAATGAAATAGAAAGCATTTCTATCTTAAAAGATGCCAGCACCACGGCTATCTATGGCATAAAAGGCGCCAATGGCGTACTGGTAGTTACCACGCGCCGGGGCGCCGCAGGCAGACCCAAATTCAATGTACGGCTGGAAGGCGGCGCCCAGGCGCCGGTAAGAACGCCGAAGTTCCTGGATGCCTTTCATACGGCGCAACTGGTGAACGAGGCAAACACCAACGATGGATTGAAACCTGTCTTCAACCAGAGCGACCTCGATGCATTTGAAAGCGGCAACGATCCTTACGGTCATCCCAATGTGAACTGGTATAAGGCCATTAACAAGCCTTATTCCATGCAGGCCAATAGCAACCTGGACATCTCGGGTGGCACCAATACGATCAAATATTTTATTTCGGGCGGCGCCTTTACGCAAAATGGCAGCGTGCGGAATTTTTCATCCAATGCAGATGGGGTGAACAGCAACTATTTCTACAAGCGTTACAACGTGCGTTCCAACCTGGACATTCAGGCCACCAAAAACCTCAGCGTGCGGCTGGATGCTACGGTACGTTTTGGCGACATCAACCAGCCCTATGCCATGAATGTGATCGGCAATATTTATGACTTCGCTAAAATACATCCCTATTCGGCGCCCTTTATCAATCCAAATGGCAGCTGGGCGTATGCCTACGATACGCAAAACCAGTTGCCTACCATCAACGCGCAACTGGCCTCGCAGGGGTATAGCCGCGATCGCCGTACAGATTATAACGTGCTGTTGGGTTTTACCGAAAAGCTCGATGATCTTACCCGTGGCCTGTCGCTCACTGGCCGCGTAGCCTATGCCAGTGTGGAACAGAACAACCTTACCTTATTCAGAGGTTTTCCGCAAAGCTATCATTACGATCCGCGCGATGGAAGCTATCACCTGAATACCGGCGTAAGTACCGGCGGGTATACGTATGCTACTTACAGAACGCTGGGCAATACCGACCTCGACAACCAGCGCACCAACGTGCAGATCTATCTGAACTATGACCGCGTGTTCAACACCGACCACCATGTTTCGGGTTTGTTGTTATGGAACCAGGAAAGTTACCGCGTTGATGTTGATAATACCGGCTTTTTACCGGTGGTAGGACAGGTACCGCATAAATACCGTGGTTATTCGCTGAAGGTGGGGTACGACTACAAACAAAAATACCTGATCGATTTCAATGGCGCCTTCAATGGGTCCGACCGTTTTCAGGCCGACAAGCGCAACGGTTTCTTCCCCGCAGTGGGCGTGGGTTGGAATATGGCCAAAGAAGCATTTTTCAACGACGCGTTACGGGCTGTAAGTCTGTTCAAGCTACGCGCCACCTATGGTTTGGTGGGGTCAGATGTAGCGCCGGGCAATCAGTATCTCTACAACCAGATCTATAATACCGGCGGGGGCTATAGCTTTGGACAAACCAACCAGGGCGCGGGTACTATCTACGAAGGTGCGTTGGGCAACAACAATGTTACCTGGGAAAAGGCAAGAAAGTTTGATGCCGGTTTTGATATGAACCTGTTCAATGATAAAGTAAGTCTGTCGGCCGATTACTTTCACGAGTATCGCTACGATCAGTTGGTAACACCCGGCAACACGCCGCTGATCCTGGGCATAGGCGTTTCTCCCACCAACGTAGGGATTACCGTGAACAGGGGATGGGAAGAGACCTTTAATTACCACGACAAAACAGGCAATGTGCAATACAGCGTAGGACTGGTATGGTCGTATGCAAAGAACAAGATCCTGTATATGGCAGAAGCGTCACCGCGCTTCCCGTGGCTGGCAAAAACCGGTCATTCCATTAACCAGCCGCAAGGGTATCTGTACAATGGGTTCTATAGCGAGAGCGATGTTACCGATCCTAAGGTTGCCAAACCGGTGGGCACTATTCAACCCGGCGATCTGAAATATAAAGACCTGAACAATGATGGCATTATTGACCAGAATGACATTACCAACATTGGCAAACCAAATCTGCCCAACACCACCATTGGTATGCCCATCAGGATCGGGCACAAAGGGTTTGATGCCAGCGTGCTTTTTCAGGGAGCGTTTGGGTATAGTTTGGGCCTAACCGGTACAGCCATTGAACCCTTCAAAGGGCAGTTTCAACCCATCCATGAAAAGCGCTGGACACCAGCCACCGCAGCTACTGCTGAGTTTCCCCGGTTGACCACCAACCCCACTACCATCAATAGCCCGGGCGCCTACAACTCCGATTTCTGGGTTATCAATGCGCACTATATCCGGTTAAAGACCGTGGAGCTGAGTTATATCTTACCACATAAATGGCTGCCGTTAAAGATCAATAACAGCCGGGTATACCTGAGTGCGTACAACCTGGTTACCTGGAGTAACGTGAGCAAAAAATACCAGGCCGACCCTGAGGTGGCCAGTAATACAGCGGGTGACGCCTACCTGGCGCAACGCGTGATAAATATTGGTTTGCAGATTGGATTTTAGTAAATAGACAAGATCATATGATTATTAAAAAGAGAAAGTATTTAATGGCATCTCTGTTGTTAACCACCTTATCCGGCGCTGGCCAGCCATTCAAACAACGGGTTTCATATGTAAATCCTTTTATTGGCGCCAGCACCAGCATCGATAAAGCCGGCGCCAGTCACGGGTTAGGAAAAACATTTCCCGGCGCCACCACACCGTATGGAATGGTGCAGGTGAGTCCCAATACCATCACGGGCGGCGACAATGGCTCGGGGTATAGCTATGAACATACATCCATCGAGGGGTTTGCCTTTACCCAGCTCAGCGGTATTGGCTGGTATGGCGACCTCGGTAACTTTTTAGTGATGCCTTCAACAGGCGCATTAAAAACATCGGCTGGCCGGCCCGGGCATCAGGAGGAAGGGTATCGGTCAGCCTTTGCCAAACAAACGGAGGCCGCAAGCCCTGGTTATTACCAGGTGCTCTTATCAAAGTACCAGGTAAAAGCGGAAATGACGGCGGCGCCGCACAGCGGCCTGTTGCGTTTTACATTTCCGGCCAACAACCGGTCACGCATCCAGATAGATCTGGCGCGAAGAGTAGGGGGCACTTCCACCGAACAATATGTACGGGTGGTAGATGAACATACTGTGGAAGGCTGGATGAAATGCACCCCCGATGGCGGTGGCTGGGGCAACGGCGAAGGCCACGCAAACTATACCGTATACTTTTATGCGCAATTTAGTAAACCGTTAAAACAATATGGCGTGTGGAGCGCTGCTATCCCCGACGACTGGAAGCGCAAAAGAGAAGACATCGAAAGCCAGCGCTACCAGCAGTTGATCGCAGCAGCGGCCACCACTGGCATTATCAAACAACCACGCGAGCAGCAGGGAAAACACCTCGGTTTCTTTACCGAGTTTGCCACCAAAGAAAATGAACAGGTGCTGATGAAGGCGGGCATTTCCTTTACCGATGCAGCGCATGCGAAAATGAACCTGGAACAGGAGATCACCGGTTGGGATTTTGACAAAGTACATAACAACGCCCGGGCCTTATGGAACCAGGCGCTGGAGAAAATAAAAATAGAAGGCGGCACAGAAGAAGAGCAAACCGTTTTTTATACGGCCCTGTACCATACCATGATCGATCCCCGGATCGTGTCGGATGTTGATGGCGCGTATACCGGTGGCGATGGAAAAATACATCCGGGTAAGGAAAAGCAAACCCGCAGAACGGTCTTCAGCGGCTGGGATGTGTTCCGCAGCCAGATGCCCTTGCAAACGATCATCAATCCCTCGTTGGTGAACGACCTGCTGGGTTCATTGACCGATCTGGCCGGTGAAACCGGAAGGCAGTATTTTGAACGCTGGGAGTTGTTGAATGCGTATTCCGGTTGTATGATCGGCAACCCGGCCGTATCGGTACTGGCAGATGCGTATGCCAAAGGCATCCGGAACTATGACCTCACGAAAGCGTATGCCTATGCACGAAATAGCTGCGAACGTTTTGGCAATGGCGACAGGGGCTGGACGTACAGCGCCGACCCGGAAGATCATCGCCGGAATTCCTATGGCAATTCACCGTTCCCTGTTTCCAATACGTTGGAGAACGCGTATGCGGAATGGTGTTTGTCGCAGCTGGCCGCGGCATTGGGAAAAAAGGAGGACGAAGTGAAATATGCACAACGGGCCCTGAGTTATAAGAATGTATTTGATGCCGCCAAACATTGGTTCCGTCCGCGTAAGGAAGATGGCAGTTGGGAAGAATGGCCTGCCGAAGGGCGGTTAAAACAATTTTATGGAACCGTAGAAAGCAATCCCTATCAGCAGGGCTGGTTTGTGCCGCACGATGTGCCGGGCATGGTGCAGCTGAT
>JAJKIL010000349.1 GCA_021154515.1 Niastella sp.
TACAGTAAGTAGCGTAGGTATTTAATAAGACGGCTACATTGGGCATAGGTGGCCATTTTTTTGAGTCACCCGTATGTAATTTTCTGAGCGGCTACATCTACCATAGTGGTGATCGTTCTTATGGAATTTAAAACTATTTAGCATCTATTATTAAACAGTGCCTTATGTCAAAAGCTATACAAATACGAATACCCGAACCCTGCCAGGAGAACTGGCATAACATGAAGCCAACTGAACAGGGCCGTTTTTGCGGATCGTGCCAGAAAACAGTGGTTGATTTTAGTGGCATGACCGATAAAGAGCTGCTGGATTATTTATCGAAAGCGTCTCAGCATACCTGTGGCCGGTTTGCAAAGGATCAACTGAATAAGGACCTGGAACCAGTGACAATCAAAAAGAGATTTACCTGGGCGTATGTCTGGAATATCATGCTGGCTACCTTCCTGATCACCGAAGCAAATGCACAGGTGAAAACAGTGAAGAAGAAAAAACCTGAAGTACAATTGCCTGATCTGTTACCAAGAATGGGCACCGTGGCGGTTGTTGAAAAAGATACAGCGGTAGTATATAGAGAACTAAAGGGCGTTGTGCTTGACAGTACGAACAAACAGCCACTTGCCGGCGCCAGCATCTTCATAAAGGGCCGGTCAACAGGCACGGTTTCCGATTCATTGGGGAACTTCAAATTGGTGATTGATGAAAATGAACCGGTTGAATTAATGGTGAGTTATATTGGTTATCAAACACAAACGCTGAAGATAGACAGTAGTACAAATTTGCAGGAAATAAAATTATCATTATCTCCAATGATCTATGGCGATGTGGTATTAGTGGGCGGTTTTTCAGTTGTTCATAAAAAGCCAAAAAAGAAAATTATCAATAACTGGAAGCCTTCCATCCTCAAAAAGGATATTAAAATTTATCCCAATCCTGTTGTGAAGGGCAATAACATCCAGGCAAGCCTTTCCTTAAAACAAGCTGGTGAATACAAATTGGAATTGTTGAATGTACAGGGCGAAGTAATGACTGTACAAAAGCTGCAGATGGCGACAAAAGAACAAGCCATTACCATTCCTACCCAAAGCGGTTGGGCACCTGGTATTTATTTGGTTCGTGTTTCTGCACCGGGTGTAAAGAATGTGTATCAGTGCAAGGTTTCAATAGAATAATATCTTTTCTAAGTACAGGGTTTTCTCAGGATGTAATGAGTAGTGATTATTTTCTATTTCATGGTTCTATACCGGCTGCAAGGCCGGTATTTTTGTTTCACCCCTTAAACGCAGGATGAAACCGTTGTAAAGTATCCCGCAGGAATTCACGGTCTAAATGCGTATATATTTCAGTGGTAGTGATGCTTTCATGTCCCAGCATTTCCTGTACCGCACGCAGGTCGGCGCCACCTTCTACCAGGTGGGTAGCAAAAGAGTGCCGGAACGTATGTGGGGAAATGTTCTTGGTAATACCGGCTTTCTTTACCAGGTCTTTCAACATAAGAAAGATCATTACGCGGGTAAGTTTTGCGCCACGGCGGTTCAGGAACAGGATGTCTTCATGTCCTTTCTTTACCGGCATATGTACCCGGATATCTCTTTTATAGATCGTAATATATTTTATGGCCGATTCGCCAATAGGCACAAGACGTTCCTTATCGCCCTTACCAGTTACACGGATAAATCCTACATCAAGGTATAAGGCCGATATTTTCAGGTTCACTACCTCGCTTACCCGCAACCCGCAGCTATACATGGTTTCCAGAATGGTCTTATTTCGGCCGCCTTCGGGTTTGCTCAGGTCTATTTCGGCAATGATGGCTTCAATTTCCTCAAAAGTGAGTACATCGGGCAGGGCGCGTTTTAATTTGGGTGTTTCCAGCAGGGTAGTGGGGTCTTTGGAAACAATGTTTTCTATAAGGCAGTATTTATAGAACGAACGGATGCCTGAAATGATCCGGGCCTGTGAAGTAGGCGTCATCCCCAGCTCGCCTATCCAGCGGATGAACTGTTGCAGATCGGGCAGGGTTACATTGGCCGGACTCAGCACATTGTTCTTCTCCTGCAAAAATTGGGTCAGTTTGTCAATGTCGCGCAGGTAGGCCTCTACCGAGTTATCGGATAGCGATCTCTCCAGTTGTAAGAATGCCTTGAATCCTTTTTTATAAGGGTCCCACATAGTATCAGATTGAAACAAAATTGTGCCGCATCAACAACACTGTTGGCCCGTAACAAAATTTGCTATATTCGTTGCTCAAAAATAACGCATCCCGTTCATTGGCCACTTTTAAAATCAATTTGCCACTATGTTGATGAGTCTTCTCAAGATGAAACGTAAAATGCAGGCTAACCGCCCTGCTTTCAGAAGGTTCCTGACCAAACTGGAAAAGAACCCTCCGAAAAAGCTTGATGCGATGGCTGTGGAAATTGATAAAGAGGTATGGGCGGAAACCGATTGCCTGGCCTGTGCTAATTGTTGCAAAACCATGACGCCCACCTTCACCAATACTGATATTAAACGCATCTCAGCCCATCTTGAAATGACGGAAGATGCTTTTAAAAAGAAGTGGTTGAAGAAAGATCGCGCCGGTGACTGGATAAATACTGTGCAACCCTGTCAGTTCCTGAATTTGAAAGATAATAAGTGCTCTATTTATGAAGTGCGGCCGAAGGACTGTTCCGGCTTTCCGCACCATACCCGCCGCCATATGGTCGATTATATGCACGTGTTCAAACAAAACATTGAATATTGCCCGGCCACATTCCGGTTGGTAGAAAAGATGATTGAAAAGGTGAACGGGGTGGAAGCAGCAACTGTTGCTAAACCTGATGCTGTCGTGAGTAAGTTGAAAGAAGAAGGCAAAAAGCGTCACAAATAAACATCCTCGATAAAAAAGTATTCCGGCGGCTGGTCTTTTAACAAAGTAATAGATAAGATATTGAATTGCACCTGCCGCCATTGAGGGTTCTTGCGCATATAGGCATCGGCGCTGCGGATCATATTGTTTATCTTCTTCTTTGATACGCTTTCTTCGGGATGGCCAAAGAGCAGGTTGGTCCTGGTTTTTACTTCAATAATATGCAGCACCTGGTCGCGGGATGCAATTACGTCAACCTCAAACCGGGCATAACGCCAGTTGCGGTCTAAAATGGTAAAGTTCAGCTGCAGCAGGTAATCAACAGCCATGTCTTCCCCTTTTTTGCCGGTGTCATGATGCTGATAGCTCATAGCATTTTTGTATAATTGCAAATTACTGAAGTTCTATGTCGAATAATACTAAAATATACAAACTCGAGGGTAAGGTTCAACACTATACCTGGGGAGGGATGGATTTTATCCCAGCCCTGTTGCACCTGACCAATACCGATAAAAAGCCTTTTGCCGAATACTGGATGGGCGCTCATGACAATGTGCCTTCAGAAGTAGTGCTGCCTGACGGTAGCAAACAACCGCTCAATGCTTTTTTAAAACAGGATGCGGCCACTTTATTAGGTCAGCCTGTTAACCAGCGTTTCGGCCGTTTGCCCTACCTGTTTAAAGTACTCGATGTAAAAGACATGTTATCTATTCAGGTGCATCCTGGTAAAAAAGCGGCTGAATCGGCTTTTGCTGCCGAGAACATGAAAGGCACGCCATTGAACGCATCGAACCGGAATTACAAAGACGATAACCACAAGCCTGAACTGATGCTGGCGCTGAGTGATTTCTGGCTGCTGCATGGTTTTAAATCGCCCAGGGCCCTGGTGACCATCCTGATGCAAACCCCCGAGCTGCAGTTCCTGGTGCCGGTTTTTGATAATAAGAATTACCATGCCCTGTACGAAATGGTAATGACCATGGACCAGCACGAGGTGGAAGAGCATTTGCAGCCCCTGCTCGATCGCATTGTTCCCCTTTATGAAAAAGGATTTTTAGACAGAAGCCAGGAAGATTTCTGGGCTGCACGGGCCGCCAAAACATTTTGCGACGCCAACAAAATTGACCGCGGTATTTTTTCTATATACCTGTTTAACCTGGTGAACCTGAAACCGGGTGAAGCCATTTTTCAGGATGCCGGCATTCCGCACGCTTACCTGGAAGGGCAGAACATGGAGATCATGGCCAATTCCGACAACGTATTGCGGGGTGGCCTTACCAATAAATACATCGATGTGCCGGAGCTCATGCACCACACGAAGTTTGAACCGGTAATTCCCGATATTTTAAAAGGCGCCGCAGGAACCGTGGCTGGCGAAACCGTATTTCCCACACCGGCGGCAGATTTTGAACTGCGCAGGCTGGAACTGAAAGCCGGTACACCCGCATCGCTAACTGCTGCTACTGCCGACATTTATTTTGTGTATGAAGGGGCGGTAAAAGCCTCCGAAGGGGCCAATGAGATTGCACTGGGTAAGGGCGACACTTTACTCGCCACTGCAGGTGCTTCGTTTACCCTTCAACCCTCACAGAATGCAGTGGTTTTCAGGGCAACAGTGCCTCAATAAGGGTTTCATTCCGCTGATGAAGCTCATTATGATAATTGAACCTTTTAAATTAACTTTGTATACATTCTTTTAGATATGAAAATCAATAAATCAGATATCTGGGTACTGGTAATAATGGTTGTAGTGGCCGCTTTGTACCGGGCCATTCCCAGCCGTCCGTTTGGTTTTGCCCCGCAACTGGCGTTGGCATTTTTCAGCGGTGCTATCTTAAGGGATAGAAAAGTACTGGCTTTTGTATTGCCGCTTTTGAGCATGTTTATTTCCGATCTATTATACCAGGGGCTGCATACTGCAGGGCTTTCACCTATCTGGGGTTTTTATCCCGGCATGTGGATCGATTATGCCGCTTATGCTTCTGTAACGGTATTTGGGTTCTTTATGAAGAAGATCAATGTATTGAATGTGTTGCTGACCGCACTGGCTGCGCCTACATACTTCTTCCTGTTAAGTAATTTCTTAACCTGGACTGGTTTGAACGGGTATGATATGTATCCTAAAACCTTTGGTGGTTTAATGGCTGCCTATACTGCCGGATTACCTTTCTACCCCTATAGTGTGTTAAGCACTGTTTTGTTTAGCGGGGTGCTGTTTGGCAGCTGGTATTTCATCAACCACCGTTCGGTTAAACCGGTTATTGCTGCGTAGAAAATAAGCATTAAAAAATATTGATTAGGCCATCTGCTGCTGCGGGTGGCTTTTTTCATGCCCGCCAGTGCCTAAAAGGGCTATCTGGTATGCATTGGATGTGCGGGCATATGCTCTGGTGGTTGCACTGGAGTTGCACTGGATATAGGGTGTCAGTGCAACCCCGGTGGTAGGGTCACTGCACTATATAGCCTTATGTAATACTTCAGAGTGCCTATAGCAGGGAGAGCAATTCGGCCTTTGAAATACCGTTCAGGTAGGAGGTAGCTGTTTTAATAAGCTTATCAGACAGCTCTTTTTTGTTGTTTTGCAGTTTTACAATTTTTTCCTCGATGGTGCCCGGGGTAATCAGGCGAACGGCCACCACATTCTTTTTTTGGCCTATGCGGTAGCTGCGGTCAATAGCCTGGTTTTCTACAGCCGGGTTCCACCAGGGGTCAACGATGTACACATAATCGGCGGCGGTTAAATTTAACCCGGTTCCACCGGCCTTTAAACTGATCAGAAATACGCGGATGCCAGTCTCGTTCTGAAAGTTATGTACTGCCGATTCCCTGTTCCTGGTGTGGCCGGCCAGAAATTCAAAAGGAATGTTCCTTGCTTCCAGTTCTTTTTTTATGAGGTTGAGCATACCCACAAACTGCGAAAAAATAAGGATCTTATGCTGGGGCGATTTGCTTTCGATCTGGTCCAGTAACATTTCAATTTTGGCAGAACCATCACCCTGCAATTTTTCATCTTTCAACAATTGTGGCGAGTTACAGATCTGTCGTAACCGGGTCAGCCCTCTTAGCACATGCATGCTGTTTTTCGAGATTTCCTCATTGGTGATGTCTGTAAGAAAATCACGCAACTCTTTTTCACAGGTATCATACACATTGCGCTGTTCTTCACCCATGGGGCAGTAACAGATCATCTCGGTTTTGTCGGGCAGTTCGGTGGCCACTTCTGCCTTGGTTCTTCTCAAGATAAAAGGAGCCACTTTCTTTTGTAACTCTATTGACCGGCGTTTTACTTTAAACGTATCGATGGGGGTTGAGTAAATATGTTTAAAATGTTGCTTGCTACCCAGTAAACCAGGGCAGGCAAATGACAACTGGGCGTACAGATCGAATGTATTGTTCTCGATAGGGGTACCGGTAATGGCAATCTTATTTCTTGATTTCAGCAAGCGGGCTGCCTGGTACCGTTGTGATTCAATGTTTTTGATATTTTGCGATTCGTCAAGGAAAACGTAATTGAATGTATAATGCTGCAAAAAGGTGATATCCGAGATCAATGTACCGTACGACGTTAGAATGATCTCATACTCGTTGAACGAGTTGGTATTCTTCTGCCGGTCCGCATTGTATAAGGTTAGGATCTTTATAGATGGTGCAAACTTCTGCACTTCTTCCTGCCAGTTGAACAGAAGAGAAGTGGGCACTACCAGCAAGTTGGTATTTTGTTTTACTTTATTTCTTTGTAATAAAATAAAAGCGATGATCTGAATGGATTTACCCAGGCCCATATCATCGGCCAGTATACCGCCAAAATTGTAATCATCAATAAAATTTAACCAGTCCAGACCATGGTGCTGGTAATTGCGCAATGAACCGTGAAACTCCGCTGGAACGGCTACTTCCTTTATGGATGAGCTGGTAGCTATTTTGTCGGTATACATCGCCAGTTCTTCCTTCACCGGCGAATCGAGCATTTGTTCTTCGTACAGTTTTTTTACTTCGGAAAAATTGATCTTGGGCGTGATGAGGCTGTTGTCGATAATTTCGCCCGAAGTAAAATAGGCAGCCAGTTTTTCTATCCATTGTTCTGGCAGAATGCCTAACGTGCCATCACCTAATTGTACATATTTATTTTTATTGCGAACCGCATGTTGTAACCGGGTAAGGGAAGCTGTTTGGTTACCAAAACCTACTTTAATATCTGTAGAGAACCAGTTCAATCCGCTGGTTACTTTTATGTTCACTTTCGCCCGATGGCGGTTTAGTTTGTTCCCTTTAATTTGGTTAAAACCATAAATAATAATGCCTCCCTTTTCCCAGACCTCAAACGCATTAAAGAACCATTCTTCTTCTAAAAATCGGTTTTTATGCAGGTAGAAATGACGCAGGTCGTTATCGAGCTGTTCCAGGAAATCGGGATGTTGCTTTATTAACAGGGCGATGAAACCGGTTTCGGCCGGTTCATTCCGATACATGGTTTGTATTTTTCCTTCATCATCGGTTATATACAGCTGCCGTTTGGTACGAACGGGAATTTCTACATTGCCATATTTCATTACCGGGTCTATTATTACATAGTTGCCCAGTTCGCTTAAGTAAATAATTTTTTCCAACCCTTCACCAATACCTGCTTGTATTACCTGCTCCGGAACAGGGGAGAGGTTATCTGGATACAGGATAGACAGGTAGTCGGCCAACGGCGTTAAGATGGTTTCCTGGAATGATTTGAACTTCGATTCATGAATGCGAATAATGCCATTGGTACGCATAAAGAACCGGATCACATTAATCAAATGAAAATTGCCAATGGCATACAACGTATCGCCCAGGTGAAAGAAATAATCGTATTTGATGCGCAGGTCGTTCCAGTTGTATTCTTTTCCCTCGATGGTTGCCTGCAGGGTTAATTCATAAAAAGGTTCGGCCCATTGTACCCATAATGAAAGGTCATGCACCAGCGGGCCTATGTTAACCGCTTGAATAGAACCAGCAACGATCTTCTCTGAAAATTCGGGATTGTGATAATAGAAATCCAGCTGTAACGGATTTCGGATGATGGTTTTTAATGCGTCGAGATCGCTGGCCGTTCTGGCTGCTGTTGGATTATTTTGAAATCGGGCAACAGCGGAAAAGAACCTGGCATCGGTAACATCAGTTGTTTTCAATGCCAGATCAAGCGGATTGACTGGTGTTAACGGGTTTTTTATTTTACCGGCCTGTGAAGTTTCCGCCTGGTATAATTCAATGCATAATTGCTTATGAAACTTATATTGCTTTAGAACAATAAACAGTTTCTTATTGCCCGAATCAGTAATGCTTACCGGTATTGATGGCTCCATCTTCGGCAATAGTTGCTGAAAGTCGCTCATAAATTCTGGGGCCTCCCCCCGGCCCCCTCCGGTGGAGGGGGAGAAATACAACCTCGCGATAATATTCAACTTGTTAACTTTTCTGGCCTCCCCCAATGGGGCACCTATTAACTTGTTAATGTTTCAATTTGTCAACTTTATCAACTCTGTCAACGCTATCAACCCTGTTAACCTGTCAACTTGTTAACTCATCAACTTATTAACTGGTCAACTACCCCTCAAACCCTACATCATCTAACAGATTACCTCCGTCTGCAGCAGCAGTGGCTAATTGATCGCAGCGATTGTTAAATGGGTTATCGGCATGTCCTTTTACCCATACAAACCTGAGTTGATGCTTTTGCATCAGTTTATAAAAGCGTGTCCATAAGTCCCTGTTCTTTTTGCCGCCTTTGAAATCAGTAGCGATCCAGTTCTTCAACCAGCCTTCCATCACTGCTTTTACAACATACTGGCTGTCGGAGTAAATAGTGATGTGCAACCCTTCTTTGGTCAATGCTTCCAGGGCGGCAATCACGGCCATTAACTCCATGCGGTTATTGGTGGTGCGGCGGTAACCGCCAGACAATTCCTTGCGACTGCTTCCCCATTGCAAGATGGCCCCATAGCCACCCGGACCCGGGTTACCACGGGAGGCGCCATCAGTATATACAACCAGTTCTTTATTAGTAGTAGCCAAAATGAATACAGATTATAATTTAAGCCGGCAAGATACTATACCTGAATGACACCCGTATTAAAAGGTAGTATCTCGGAATTGTGATTGGCAGCAGCCAGGCTTTCTGAAATAATTTGCCGGGTTTGCGCCGGATCTATAATAGCATCAACCCACAGGCGGGCAGCTGCATAATAGGGCGTGGTTTGTTTCTCGTACCTGCCTTTTATATCGTTCAATAACTTTTGTTCTTCCTCTGGCGATACTTCGCTGCCCTTTGCTTTCATGGCGCTTACCTGTATCTGTAACAGGGTTTTGGCAGCCTGTTCACCACCCATTACCGCAATCTTTGCATTGGGCCAGGCATAAATAAAACGCGGGTCATAAGCCTTGCCGCACATGGCATAATTACCAGCGCAATACGAATTCCCTACAATAACAGTGATCTTGGGCACCACGGAGTTGGCTACCGCATTCACCATTTTAGCGCCGTCTTTTATAATGCCGGAATGTTCACTGCGCGAACCCACCATAAAACCGGTTACATCCTGCAGGAACACGAGCGGGATCTTTTTCTGATTACAATTCATAATAAAGCGGGCTGCTTTATCGGCACTGTCGTTATAAATCACGCCGCCCATCTGCATTTCGCCTTTAGCACTTTTTACAATGGTGCGCTGGTTGGCTACAATACCCACGGCCCAGCCATCGATGCGGGCATAGCCGCACAAAATGGTTTTGCCATAATCCTGTTTGAACTGTTCAAATACCGAGTCATCGGTTATTTGTTCAATGATCTGCAGCATATCGTAGGGACGGGTAGGATCGGCTGGAATAATGCCATAGAGATCTTCTGCTTTCTTTTTTGGCGCTTTTGGCGTACTGCGGTCAAAACCGGCTTTGGCTGTTTGCCCCAGTTTCGACATGATCCTTTTAACCTGGTCTAGACATTCTTCTTCGGTCTTGAATTTATAATCGGCAATACCGCTGATGGCATTATGCGTTTCTGCACCGCCCAGGGTTTCTGCATCGATGGTTTCACCAATGGCTGCTTTTACCAGGTAGGGACCGGCCAGAAAAATAGAACCGTTGCCTTCCACCATCAGGGTTTCATCGCTCATGATGGGCAGGTAGGCACCGCCTGCAACGCAGGCGCCCATAACAGCCGCAATTTGCGTAATGCCCATCGCGCTCATGCGGGCGTTGTTCCTGAATATTCTACCAAAATGTTCTTTGTCGGGAAATATTTCATCCTGCATGGGTAAGAACACGCCGGCGCTGTCAACAAGATATATAACCGGCAGGTGATTCTCCATAGCGATCTCCTGCAGGCGCAGGTTCTTTTTGCCGGTAATGGGAAACCAGGCGCCGGCCTTTACTGTTTGGTCATTGGCCAGAATAACGCATTGCCTTCCGCTTACATAGCCAACACCGGCAACGGTGCCGGCGGAAGGGCAGCCGCCTTGTTCTTCATACATCTCCCAGCCGGCAAAGGCGCCGATCTCTATAAATGGCGTATTCGGGTCGAGCAGGTAATCGATGCGTTCGCGGGCCGTTAATTTGTTTTTTTCTTTCTGTTTGGCAATCGCTTTTTTACCACCACCCAGGGCCACCTGTGCAAAACGTTGTTTCATTTCGCTGATGGCCCGTTTTATAACGTCCTCGTTGCGGTTAAACTCAAGATTCATGTAGTAGTTGTGTAGTTAATGTGCTATTATTTTACTATCGCAAGGGCCATCCCATCGTATTCTTTTACCCCTACCATTTGAAGAATGGTGGCGGAAACGGCGGAATTGGCGCCCAGCATGGCATTGAAACGTCTGGCGCCCTGTACAGCGGGCTCTGGATTTTTTTCATCCAGTACTTTGCCATCACGAATTACATTGTCGGCTACGATAAGCGTACCGGGACGTGATAACCGAAGCGCCCATTGAAAATATTCTGTGTAAGGTGGTTTGTCGGCATCGATAAAGATCATATCAAAAGGTCCCGCGCTTTCTTCTACTAATTGCGGTAATACGTCAATCGCTTTGCCTGTTCTGATCTGTACCTGGGAGGTCAGTCCGGCCCGGTCAATATTTTTTTGCGCTACGGCCGCATGTTTGGGGTCATATTCAAGAGTGATGAGTTTGCCATCCTTCGGTAAAGCCCGGGCCATCCAAATGGTGCTGTACCCCGCCAGTGTGCCCAGCTCCAGGATGTTTTTTGCATTACACAATTGGGCCAGCAATTGAAGGAACTTGCCCTGGTTGGGCGATACGCTGATGGCAGGCATGCCTGCTTCTTCTAAAGAATTGGTGGCGGCAATCAATGCATCGTCTTCGTGTCCCAGTAAATCGCTGATATAATGGTCAACGGATTCAAAAATTTGATTATTCATTTTTCACTTCCGGTATTTGTTTTATAAAATCTACAAAGCTTAGCATATTGGTTGCCCGGTTGAATGTCTTTAGTTTTTCCTGAATGGCAGGATATTCCGAGAAAAAGGGCAACAGCCTTTCTTTTGCCTGGTCATATCGCTTTTCCCGCATTCTTATATACACCGGAAAGGCGGCATACTCCGGTTTATCGTCCTTTGTTTTTTCGAAAATAAGATTGGGATAAGCGGAAAAACCGCCCTGCAGGGCATCGTACCCATTGTACAGCACATAATAAACATTGATCTTGCCGGTATAAATGATCTGGGCAAAGGTGTATTTCAGTTTCGACATCTTGTTTAACAAGGGGTAATTCTCGCCATAGATCTCCAGGTTCGATAACATTTTAAAATGCAGCGTGTCGGTGATAAACCCTTGCAGATCGGGAATTTGATATTTTTCCTCGACGGCATTGTTGTTCAATTTAAACCTGAGTTTTTCTGACGGGTCAGGGAACCATTTTATCAATCCTGTTTTCTGGGTCCCGTCTTTCAGAATAATGGTGCCAGAAACAAAATTTTTGATAAATGGGTAATCCTGAGCGCTTACTGAGCAGGTTATGAACAGGCAAACAATAATAATTAAACTTTTCATAGTACTATTGTTGTGGTGAATTTAAAGAAAATGTGGTAAATAGCCGGTTCGTAGCGTTGTTAATATTTATAACTTAAGGGGAGGAATGGACGGTTTGGAGGGCTATTGTTAGCAAAATAATATTCTATGTGGAGGAAAAAAACTGCCTGGTTAGTATTGTTAGGCCTGGCCATTTTCATTAAAATCTTTTCTTTATTCCCTGATGCAGTGGAACATTATTATGCATCGGGACTCTATCCTGTTATTTCAAAACTCCAACGCATATTATTGGGCTGGCTGCCTTTTAGTGTGGGTGACATCTTTTACGCGCTGATTATTGTGTGGTTGATAAACAGATTATATAAAACCATCAGGCGCATTATAAAAAAGCAAACAAATAAAAAGTACTGGTTACAGGCCATGTCACAGCTGGGGATTATCGTGTTGGTGGTGTATGTATCTTTTAATTTGTTATGGGGGTTGAATTACAACCGGCGCGGGGTGGCTTACCAGTTAGGGTTGAAGGTAGAACGTTATTCGAAAGACGATCTGGTGCACGTGATGCAGGAGGTGGTTTTCCGGTTGAACGCACTCGATTCGCCATCCCGGGTGAACCGCGAAGCCCTGCTGCGGAAAAGGAATCTGTTTAACGGTGCTACGGCAGCTTACGATCGGCTGGCGCGTAATGAGACGCATTTTACCTATTCTTTCAGCTCAGTAAAACCTTCTTTATACAGTTACCTCGGAAATTATCTTGGGTATACCGGATATTATAATCCATTCAGTGGAGAGGCGCAGGTAAATACTACGGTGCCCTTATTTGTGCAGCCTTTTACGACCTGTCATGAAATTGGCCACCAGTTGGGATATGCCAGGGAGAATGAGGCCAATTTTGCGGGTTATTTGTCTGCCCGCTCATCACAAGATCCGCTTTTCAGGTACTCGGTTTATTTTGACCTGTACAGCTATTCGAGGTATTATTTGTATGCCCAGGATTCGGTAACAGCCAAACAGCTCGATGCGCAACTGTCACCAGGCATTAAAACCGATTACCACGAATTGAGAGAGTTTGTAAAAAAGTACCGGAACCCCATGGAGGAGATCATCGACCACCTGTATGGCCAATACCTAAAGGCCAATAATCAGCCAGGCGGAAAATTAACCTACAATGAAGTAGTGGCCTGGCTGGTGGCGTATTATAAGAAGTTTGGGAAAGATGCTATTTAGAACTTGTTCTTCCACATCATACTTTCAACCGGTTTGTCGGGTTGACCGCTGTATTTGGCGTCTTTCTTTTGGTTGTATTTGATGGCAATTTCCCCTTCAACCGGGAAATAGATCAGTTGACCAATGGGCATGCCTTTGTAGATCTTTACAGGTTGTTTTACCGAAATTTCCAGTGTCCAGTTGCCGCAGAAACCCACATCACCCTTGCCGGCAGTGGCATGAATATCGATCCCCAGGCGGCCGGTAGAGGATTTTCCTTCCAGGAACGGCACATGGGCGTGGGTTTCGGTATATTCTTGTGTTACCCCCAGGTAAAATACATGCGGATAAAGCACAAAACCGTCTTCGGGTATTTCGAAATACTCAATTTCGTTGTGTTTTTTTGCATCCAGGATATGCTCCCGATAGGTAGCCAGGTATTTACCCAGGTGTACATCGTAGCTATTACTACCCAGGCATTCTCGATTATAGGGTTCAATGCGGATGCTGCCTTTCTCAATTTCTTCCAGTATGCGTTTATCCGACAAGATCATGTGATGTGATTAGTTTATATTTGATAGTTGTTTAACCGACTGTATGCTGCGCTTGAAAATTGGTGCAATGTAAAATCTAAAACGCTACTGTGGCACTGTTTTATCAACATAATATTAACGAAAATACAAAATTGGGCATCTGGCGTATAGAAGAGCCGGAGGCGTTTTACCTGGAAAAAGTACCGTTGAAGAAGGGGGTATCTCACCCGTATAAACGGCTCCAGCACCTGGCCGGACGGTTCCTGCTGCCCACTTTATATGCCGATTTTCCGCTGGAAGAAATATTAGTAGCCGACACCCGAAAACCCTTTTTGGAGAGTGAGCAATACCACTTTTCGATTTCGCATGGGGGCAACTTTGCCGCAGCCATTGTGAGCAGTCATAGCCGGGTGGGGGTTGATATTGAGCTGGTTTCTTCCCGCATAGTGGCCATTTCCCATAAATTCCTGCACTATAACGAAAAAGTCTTCCTGAATGCCTGGACGCACCTGCCCAAAATTCACCTGGAGCTGACCACCGTTTTATGGAGCGCCAAGGAAGCCATTTACAAATGGTATGGGCATGGGGAACTGGATTTCAGGCAACATATGCAGTTAAATGGTCCCATCACCTTCAAGGCAGATGAAGCCATTGTATTGCCCTTTGTATTTCAAAAACATGAGCCCGTTCCCCTGACAGTGGAAGCAAGAATATTTGACCAGCTGGCCCTGGCCTGGGTTATGACCGAGGGGTAGAGCAGATCACTCATCAACAAGGAGTGTATCAGTATCATCGATAAGGTCTAATTGAATGTTATCGTTACCGGCGATACCTTCTATGGAACCTTTGATATGGGCGGCATTCAATAATACCTTCTCGAGTTGTTTTTGGCGCATCTTCCACAATTTTTCCATGGCCTCCCGTTCTTTCTGGATCGACAGGTTCATGGCCTGGAACCCTTCCCGGATGGCCTTCCACTGTTCGCTGAATTCGTTGCTGGTTAAATATGCATACAGCATATGCATTTTGTCGCCCTTGTTTTCATGCGTTTTGGCCGCCATGAAAATTTTCAGAATACCATCCCGCAGTACATGTACCAGCGCCAGTACGTCACTAAAAGAACAGATCCAGATACCATCGAGCTGAGCGAAGGTAGAGATCTGTTCGGGCATGGCCTGGGTAACAATAACGCCCATGTCGGCAGA
>JAJKIL010000350.1 GCA_021154515.1 Niastella sp.
CGGGCAGGCAGGAGCCTCTACTAAACGTTAAATTTTCCGGTTCAGGTAGGAGGTATAGTCGGGGATGTTCACCATGTATTCTTCACTCATAAGCGGCGACGTGAGAATAAAATCGGCAGTAGCACGGTCATTGGCAACGATCACGTTCCAGGCAATGGCCACCCGTAACAATGCTTTAACGTCACTATCGTGCGGTTGTGCTTCCATGGGGTCCCAGAAGAAGATCAGTACATCCAGGTCGCCGCTGGCGATAAGGGCGCCAATTTGCTGATCGCCGCCCAATGGCCCGCTGAGTAAGGCCTTCACCGGGCGGTCGAGGCTGTTCTCGAGCAGCTTGCCGGTTGTACCGGTGGCAAATAATTCATGCCGGGCCAGTACAGTCTTATTAAACTCTGCCCATTCTATCAGGTCTTTCTTTTTGTTGTCGTGCGCTACTAAGGCAATACGTTTACGGGCATTTAATTTTCTTACTCTAAGCATAGACTTATGTTCTTGGTTGTATTATTAAGCGGGAACAAGGTAATTGACTTTTGAAAAACTTTAACTGCCTGCGTTGAATTTTATTAGCGTGTCAAACGTTTTCCACAATCGGGCATAGTAATTGTTAATAGTGAAGTTCCAGAAATTGACCCATTAAATTCAATGAAGAAAGGCGTATTGGTATATTTAATATGCCTGCTTGTACACGTATGTACAGCGCAGGAAGTTCCATCGGTACTACCGATGGTCAATACCGATTCTACAGATACTTCCTCTTTTATTACTGATCTTACATTGAACGTTCGCGAAAATTCAAAAGTTATTTTAAACTGGAAACAGCCGGAGGATACTACGTTTACCTTTGCGTCCATTGAGAGAAGCAGCGGTGGCCGTGAGTTTGAAGTGGTGGCGGTTATTAAGCAATCAGACATAAAGCCCGATAATGAATGGGTAGACGATTCACCGGCCCGGGGCCGCAGTTTATACCGGGTACGCTTTTCCGGTAAGGACGGGTTTCAACAGGCGTTCTCAAAATCGAAGGAAGCGCTGGTTGCAGGTGATATATCCTTTCGCTTTTATCCTAACCCGGTAGATAATATACTTATTGTACGGTCTGAGGCAGTAGCCGATATTCAAATTGTAGATGCCACAGGCAAGCAACGGATGAATATAAACAACCTGCAGGGATTACAAACCCTGAATGTAACCACGCTTGAAAAAGGCATTTACTTTCTGCGTATAAACAACCACACTACGGGTTTGCTAACCCAGGAAAAATTAATGAAGAACTAAAGAAACGTTCTCCGGGGATATGCTCAACCGATACTAGCAACCACAGAGGCCTTTTATTTAAAAATGTCAATAACTTTCCTGCTCTTCATCAGTTTTTGTAAAACAGCGCTGTTTTGTAATGTGTAATTAATTGATGTGCTTATTGTTATACAGATAAATAATGCATGTATTTATACGTAGAAACAGCTATTAAATCTCCCAATTACCTTGGTATTTTTACTATTACCACAAAATGGTATTGCAGATATCAGATTTCAACATTACTTTTACCTCGGTTTTTCATAGGATATTGGATTTTAAAAGCGGGGTTGAATTTCTATTCAGACCCCTTTTTTATTTTATAGAACTCCCGTATTAACCCACACGATATAGGTCCCTTATAGAACATTATATGCAAAAAAAATAGTCCTCCCGATACATCGGGAGGACTATTTACTTACTAACCCATATAAATTCAACTGAACCTAAAAACAATATGCAAATGAAAACCGCTTAGAAATCATTCGCTATTTTTCAAATTATTAAGCTTGTTGCATTTCAGTGATCTTTTCCCTGATCTTGATCTCAATTTCGTTCGCCAGCTCAGGATTATCCATCAACAACTTTTTAACCGCATCACGCCCCTGGCCCAATTTATCAGAGTTGTAGCTGAACCAGCTTCCGCTTTTATTTACAATGCCCAGTTCCACACCCATATCGATTATTTCACCCATTTTTGAAATGCCTTCGCCAAATACGATATCAAATTCTGCGGCGCGGAAAGGAGGAGCTACTTTATTTTTTACCACTTTTACTTTAACCCGGTTACCGATGGCTTCGTCACCGTCTTTAATTTGTGCGCTACGGCGTATATCCAAACGAACCGATGCGTAGAACTTAAGGGCGTTACCACCGGTAGTGGTTTCGGGGTTACCGAACATTACGCCGATCTTTTCGCGCAGCTGGTTAATAAAGATGCAAATGGTGTTTGTTTTATTAATGGTAGCGGTGAGCTTACGCAGGGCCTGAGACATTAAGCGGGCCTGTAAACCCATTTTGCTATCACCCATTTCGCCTTCCAGCTCGCCTTTTGGCACCAGGGCGGCTACAGAGTCAATTACCACTACATCCAGGGCGCCTGATAAAATAAGACGGTCAGCGATTTCCAGGGCTTGTTCACCGTAGTCGGGTTGAGAGATAAGCAGGTTATCTACATCAACACCCAGTTTTCTGGCATACAGGCTGTCAAAAGCATGTTCCGCATCGATGATGGCGCACATGCCGCCTTTTTTCTGGGCTTCTGCTATAACGTGAATGGCGATGGTGGTTTTACCGGAAGATTCAGGTCCGTAGATCTCAACGATACGGCCTTTGGGTAAACCGCCGATACCCAGAGCTACATCTAAACCAATGGAGCCCGTGGATATTACTTCCATTGGTTCCGTTGACTTTTCATTCATCATCATCACACTTCCCTTGCCGAAATCTTTTTCAATTTTATCTATAGTAAGCTTGAGCGCTTTTGCTTTTTCGTTTTCTGCCATAATGGGTTGTTTTTATTGCTTTCAAATTTACCGATTGCCAAATGTAGAGAAAATTATATTATCAACACTAATTATTTTAGTATTGATGCACTAATTATTTTGGTGGGAATATGTAATTCTTTAATAGGCCTGTACCACCCTGGGTTCGTTTCTGGACGGTCCCTGGGCTACCACTTTACTACAAAAAAACTACTTCCGGGCTACTTCCAGACTACCCTTTGCCCAGGCAAAGGGGTAGTAAATGGGTAGTAAAAAGGTAGTATTTCCCTGGAGAAGGGGTAGTGAATAGGTAGTGTTGAGGTAGTCCAGATATGGAGGAGAAACGAAGGAAAGGGCAACAAAAAACCCTGCCAGCGCGACGTAGCAGGGTTACCCACATGAAATTTCGAGAAAACTACTTCGGAAAAGGCAATGGCTGAAACCATGCGGGAGAACAAAGTGACAAATATTCCCAATACCAATCAATACCACTTAGTGGTAGTTTTTAACACTCAGCCCTGTTCACATAAGCATTAAATTATATGTTTTTGCTGGTTAGCTGGTGGGGGTATTGTCATAGTTCCTGGTTCGGAACGAAGTCCCGCATGCGCATGGAGTTTATCGGTACATTATATATTTATGAGGAAGAAGAACTGCCGTTTAATAATCTCCGTTAGTTAGGATGGCTGCTTTTAAATGGAGGTTCATTGGCGCATTTAAATATGACTGATGCTGCTACCCGCTGGTTGCACCCGTTGATAAATTATTGCCACATTCATTAGATAGCCAGGATTAACCCTCCAATATTTATTAAAGTAAACTTAAATTAAGGATTTATATCAGTTTGCAAAGGTGTTATTGGGTTTCCTCAATACCTTTGCGGCTACCGGCACAATACTTGCGTACTGGGGCCAGTAAACGAGGAGGAGTGGACCTGAGGTATTTGGCTAAACTTTTAAAACAACATATATATGAATTGTAAACAGGTGTTATTTACAGGACTGTCTTCTGTGTTACTTTTTTCATGTGTAAGCTCAAAAAAGTATAAAGGTGAAATTGCAAAATATAATGAGCTGAGCGGTAACTATACAAAATTGCAGGGCGATCTTAAAGGGTGCGAAGATGCCAAAGCTGAATACGCCCGCAATAAAACAAGCCTGGAAAGCGAAATAGACAATCTTAAAAAGCAAAATGAATTCCTGAAGCAGAACAATACGCAGGCATTGAAACAACTGCAGGATCTTTCAGTTATTTCTTCATCACAAGCCGAAAGTATAAAAAAATCACTGGATAACATCGGGGCAAAAGACCTCTACATCCAGGACCTGCAAGCTTCTATGGCGCGTAAGGATTCATTGAACATGGCATTGGTGATGAACCTGAAAGGCGCTATTGGCAACCTGGCCGATGAGGATATCAATATCAAGGTTGACAAAGGCGTGGTATATATCGACATCTCCGATAAACTGTTGTTCAACAGCGGTAGCTATGTAATTACTTCCAGGGCAAATGAAGTATTGGGTAAAGTAGCCAAGGTATTACAAGCCCAACCCGATATCGAGTTCATGGTTGAAGGCCATACCGATAACATAAAATTTGCTAAAGGCGTTCTGCTCGATAACTGGGACCTGAGCGTACACCGTGCTACTGCAGTTGTTCGCGTACTGCAAAATCAATACGGGTTAAATCCAGCCCATATGGCCGCTGCCGGTCGCGGGGAATATTTACCTGTAGCACCAAACGATACACCTGCGGGCCGCGCTGCCAACCGCAGAACAAGGATCGTGATCTTACCTCAGCTCGATCAATTCTTCAAGTTGCTTGAGTCCAAAAAATAATCATAACAGCTACTGAATATGTAAAGGGCCCCCGACACATCGGGGCCTTTTATTTTTAATGCTATTCTAATCTGGTGTACCCGAAGAAAACCGCATGCTTACTGATACGGCTATTGTTTTAAGTGATTTTACCTAAAAAAGGTTGAATGATATTTAATTTTATCATACAGGGCCGCTAATAATTTCTTCAAACCCCATATATGTGATAATTTGTCAGCCTTTCGATCATTTTTTTAGTTGTGATTCGTTTGAATAACGAATTCCTGTAGAAATCGCCCTGACCGGTTGTTATGAAACATGCACAATGGATCATTCTTATTGCCCTTTTCATAGGGGGTTGTTTGCCTGCCTGCCTGGCAAAGGATGAACCATTGATTGCGGTTACAGCCCACCAGGGTGTGTTAGACCTTCGGTCTGCAAACCTGCAGGAGCAATCGGCTCCTTTAATTGGCGAATGGCAATTTTACTGGCGCCGGTTATTGCAACCGGGCGATACCGTTTCCGCCACACCGGATTATGTTACCTACCCTTCTCTTTGGAACAAGATAAAATTGCATGACCGGTATTTGCCCGTTGAAGGATTTGCTACCTATTCGCTCACCGTATTGCTCCCCCAAAAGCGGCCGCACCTGGCCATGTTGATGACCGATGTGTATTGTTCGTACCGGTTGTTCGTAAATGATTCTTTATTGTCGTCGAATGGAAAGCCCGATACGTCCGGCCAAACCGCTGTTCCTTATTGGTGCACACAAACTGTAAACCTTCCTGATAATACTGATACCCTGCATTTGTTGTTACAGGTAGCCAATTTCTGGCATACCAAAGGCGGTACTTATAAGACATTGTATATCGGCGAAAGCAACAAACTCACTTTAAATCTTCAACGCGACAGGGCCTATGATATACTGCTGGCGGGTTGTTTGTTTATGGGCGGCTTGTTCTTTTTTGGTTTTTACGCCTTTGGCAGCCGGGATAAAGCCATCCTTTATTTCTCATTGTTCTGTATAGTTTACAGTTATCGCATGGTGGGCACCAGCCTGTATGTGTTGCATGCCGTGTTTCCCAACCTGAGCTGGTTTGTAACCATCCGGTTGGAATATTTAAGTCTTACCCTGGGCGTTACCCTGTTTTCCCGGTACTTTCAAAGTGTATA
>JAJKIL010000351.1 GCA_021154515.1 Niastella sp.
CAACAATGGTGTATCTGACTCGTGTTGAGCATTTTAATGCCGCCCATAAATTGTATAACCCCAACTGGAGCAAGGAACAGAATGAACTGGTTTTTGGAAAGTGTGCGAATGAACACTGGCATGGTCATAATTACGAATTGTATGTAACCGTAAAAGGCCGGCCTAATCCTGATACCGGGTTTGTGTGTGATGTAAAGGCATTGAGCAAGATTATTAATCAATATGTTATTGAGCAATTAGACCATAAGAACCTGAATATGGATGTGCCGTTTATGAAAGATCAGCTTTGTTCAACCGAAAACCTGGCTATTGCTATCTGGAAACAGTTACAACCACAATTACCAGCAGGCGTGCAATTGCATGGTATTAAACTGTACGAAACACCCCGCATTTTTGTGGAGTATTTTGGCGAATAGACAGTATTTGTTGTACAGGCAACAATTGGCAAACAAAAAGCGTATTACTTTGTATGTTGAATAACATGAGCAAAAAAGTGGCAGTTTACCGAAAGGAACATTTTAACGCGGCTCACCGCTTATACAATCCTGCCTGGGATATGGCGAAGAATGATGCCGTGTTTGGTAAATGTAACAATCCCAATTTTCATGGCCACAATTATGAAGTAGTGGTAAAAGTAACTGGTGTACCTGATCCCGAAACCGGTTATGTGATGGACATGAAAATATTAAGTGACCTCATCAGGGACCACGTGCTTGAACAATTTGACCATAAGAACCTTAACCTCGACACTCTGCATTTTAAATCACTGAATCCTACGGCTGAAAATATTTGTGTGGTGATCTATGAACTGTTGCGTGCGCAAATTGACACCCAGCTAGATCTGCAAGTACGTTTATATGAAACGGAAAGAAATTTTGTAGAGTATCCGGCATAATTCTTCAATACCATTGCTTGCCGGGCATTCAGCATTAAGCATACATAACTAAACCATCGGAAAATGGCCTTCAAAAAAATTGAACAATACGACGAGAAAATAATGCCGCCGTTAATGCACCATTACCGCGAATCACTGAAACTGCTGGGAGAGGATCCTGAAAGGGAAGGGTTGGAGAAAACGCCGGAACGGGTTGCCAAAGCCATGCAATATATGATGCAGGGCTACGATCAGGATGCAAGGGCTATTTTAAATTCAGCCAAATTTAAAGAGTCTGTAAGCGAAATGATCCTGGTTAAAGATATTGAGTTGTACAGCATGTGCGAACACCATATGCTGCCCTTCTTCGGCAAAGCGCATATTGCTTATATTCCTAATGGGTATATTACCGGTCTTAGTAAACTGGCCCGGGTAGTTGATGTGTATGCCCGCCGGTTACAGGTGCAGGAACGCCTTACCACCCAAATACTGGATGCCATTAAAGAAACGTTGAATCCCCTGGGCGTGGCCGTCGTTATAGAAGCCAAACACCTTTGTATGATGATGCGGGGTGTGCAAAAACAAAACTCAATTACCACAACATCGGCTTTTTGGGGAGAGTTTGAGAAGAACCAAACCAGAAGCGAGTTTACAAAATTAATTTCCAGCAGGTTGCATTAATATAAGTTGCGCCGTTAATCCGTTGATCAGTTGACCAGTTCCTGGTTAACTGATCAACGGGTCAATCTGACTATAGATCTCTGATCATCACTCCAGCCTTCCATTTTTGGGAATATCCAAAAATATAACTACTAAATTTGTATTTATCATTTCTTCCACCAGTTCCGACTTCTTTTTTGGATAGTTAAAACCTTTGTGGCATTTTTGTTTTTTAAACCCCTTTTTACATTATGACACATGCGTTTGTGTTCCCGGGGCAGGGTTCCCAGTTTCCGGGGATGGGAAAAGACCATTATGAAAACAGCGCTTTTGCGAAAAGATTATTTGAACAGGCGAATGAGATCGTGGGGTTTCGTATTTCCGATATCATGTTTAACGGCACTGAAGAAGATCTGAAACAAACCAGGGTAACACAACCCGCCATTTTTCTTCATTCTGTTATAGCCTTTAAAAGTATTGATAATGCCCGCCCCGAAATGGTGGCAGGCCATTCACTGGGTGAGTTTTCAGCATTAGTGGCCAATGGCGTATTGAGCTTTGAAGATGGATTAAAATTAGTAAGCATCCGGGCACAGGCCATGCAAAAAGCCTGCGAATCAAGTCCTTCTACCATGGCGGCCGTTCTGGGTCTTGATGATGCCAAAGTAGAAGAAATTTGCGCCCTGGTTCAGGATGAAACCGGTGAAGTGGTGGTACCGGCTAATTATAATTGCCCCGGACAGTTGGTTATAAGCGGAAGCAAAAAAGGAATTGAAGTGGCTATCGAACGCCTGAAAGCTGCCGGCGCTAAACGCGCATTGGTATTGCCGGTTAGCGGCGCTTTTCACTCTCCTTTAATGGAACCAGCCAAAGCCGAATTGTCGAAAGCAATTGAAGCAATCACATTCTATCATCCTAATTGTCCTGTTTATCAAAACGTTGTGGCGAAGGCAGTGGGCAACAAAGAAGATATTAAACAAAATTTGATTGATCAGCTGACCAGCGCAGTTAAATGGACCCAAAGTATTAAGACCATGATCACCGACGGTGGCGACCATTTCACTGAATGCGGTCCGGGTAAAGTATTGCAAGGTTTGATCGGAAAGATCGACAAAAAAGTTACTACTGATGGCGTAAGCTAAGCCAATAGGCAATGAGCAATTGGCAGGAAAATTGTACCCCTAAACAAATAAAAGTGGATCATCTTATTCAGGTGATCCACTTTTGTTTTTGGCCTCCCCCGGTACTCCCGACAAGTCGGAAGGAGGTTGGGCCTTATCTAAGCATTCCTTTAAACTTTGTTTTTCCAAGAGCCGCATTACTAAACAACACTTCTTCGGTTAATCCGAGGCGTTGTTGCGGCGTAACGGCCATGCGGGCATAAGAGCCGCTGCTGATAAAATGCAGCACAGCGCTCAAACAGGCTTCATTGCCATCGCCCCAGTTTTTATCGAGTCCATCAACCACCTGGTGGTCAAGGGGTAACCCGTTAAAATAATTTCCCTCTCCTAATTTATTTACTGTACGGAACGATACCGGGAAAATATACCAGTCAAATACCGGTATGGGATAAAAGCCAACCGGTTTGCCATGAGTATGGGTGGGACCGATCAGTTGTACATCCATATAAGGCTTTAAACTGTTTATCAACAGTTCACTGGCCGAAGCGGTGTTCTGACTTACAATAAAGAACAGGCGGTTAAGATTGAGGCTTCCTTTTTTTGTAAAATTCTCAGTGGTATTGTAGGCCAGGTATTTATCATTGAACTGTTCGGTAAGCATTACCTGCTTATCACCGGCAGCAGGCACCAGGTAATTCGCCAGCAGATTCTGCACCGACACATAGCCACCGCCGTTATAGCGCAGGTCAACTACAATATCCTGCACATGCTCACTGCTGAACTTATTAAAGATGCGTTCAAATTCATTGCTGATCTCTACGGTATCGCCCAGGAAAGAATTGAATACAAAATAGCCGGTTTTACTACCATTGGTGTTATACACAGAATCGAACAACACCGGATGTTCACGATAAGAAGAAGCCTTTAAAGTAATGGTAGTATCGGTGTTATTGGGGCGGGCAAAGACAAAAGTGCCAACAGGACTTTGATACACCGCCCTGACGATATCGTTTGAATTAGCGATTGTGAAATTGGCAACTCCGTTGATCTGCTTAATGTGCCAGCTGCGTTTGATACCAGCTTTACCCGAAGGGGATTCGCGCTCTACATACGATACGCGCAGATCGTCATCGGCATAGAAAAAAATGTTCATCCCAAAATCGCCGCCTATACCGGTGCTCAGTGCATTCCAGTCAGATTTCAGCATGGCGAAACTCCACCTGTCAACTGGCACACTGAACCCCGGTTCTGCGCTGTAGGCCCTGATGCCTTCCATAACCGCATTGGGATCGGGAAACATATGTGGATCGAGCGAGGCAGGAATGTTGTTATGCCACAGATAAATATCACGTGCATAATTAACAGTAGTGTCAACCTTGACCTCACTGCTAATAACGTCATGATTTTTTCTGCAGCTTGCCAGCGAAATTCCAACTATGATAGCGCCTGCTACAATCGTCTTCATAAAATGAAACTGAACTTTTTCTATGTGACCTATATCAGGTATAAAGTTGCTAATTCAAATGCACATTTTACATAGGAGGGAATAATAAAAGAATAACTTTAACAAGTTACAACTATTTGAAGAAAAAGTTCACTTTCGAACAGGGTGAGCCCTCCGCCAGTTGGCGAATGACCCCCTAATCCGGCTAGACCGGAATGCTGCAGTTGATCCATTCGGGATCAAAATGCGCTTTATATTTTTTGTAGAAGTTAATGGCCGGTTCGTTCCATTCCAGCACCTGCCATACTATTCCGTTGAATTGCTTTTCCTTTGCTTCCACAATCAATTGATCGAACAGCTTTTTGCCCAGGCCCTGCCCCCGCATTTTCTCTGTAACGATCAGGTCTTCCAAATACATCCGCTGGCCCTTCCAGGTACTGTACCGAATGTAATACATAGCAAAGCCTTCTACCTGTCCGTCAACTTCTGCTACCAGCGCCCACCAAACCGGTTGTTTGCCAAAACCACTTTCCACAAAATGTTCCATGGTAACGGTCACTTCCTGCGGAGCTTTTTCATATTCCGCCAACTCGCGGATCAGTTCCAGTAAGCGGGCACAATCTTCTTTTACAGCACGACGAATAGTAATCTTCATGTTTATTTATATAAATGAATATGCTAATTGATCTTAAACTGGCATGTTGTTGTCTAAGTCGCCGTTACAGGTTACAAGGTTACAGGTTTCAAGGTCTCCTGCAACCTGAAACTCCCCCTTTAGGGGGCTGGGGAGAACCCGGGACCTTTTACAAAACGGCCGGGTTTGGCGCCGGTGTGCTCGCCGTCTTTTAATACCTGCACGCCGTTCACCAGCACATGCCTCATGCCGGTGGCAAACTGATTCGGTTTATTATACGTGGCATGATCCTCAATGGCGGCGGCGTCAAAAATAACCACATCGGCATAATTACCGGCTTTCAGTTCACCGCGTTTTTGTATACGTAAATTAGTGGCCGGCAATTTACTCAGTTTGCGAATGGCTTCAGCCAGCGATAGCACTTTGTCTTCCCGCACATATTTTCCCAACAACCGCGCTACATTTCCATAAGCGCGGGGATGACAATTAAACTGCAGAAAAACGCCTTCGGGTGTATAGGAACCTTCATCGGAGCCAAAACTTACCCAGGGCAGTTGTTGTTCCTTCTTAATGTTCTCTTCATCCATTAAGAAATAAATAGATGCAATATTGGAGCTGTCTTGTACGAGCAGATCCATTACTGTTTCTTCCGGTGAGGTATGGCGAATGGCGGCGATTTCGGCCAATGATCTACCGGTGTATTTTTTCAGACTGTCCTGTCTGAAACCTACCAGCAGGATCTGATCGGGCGACCCGGCCGCTACATAAAAGTTCTCCCATTTATCGGTAGGCGTATCCATATCATGGATGGTTTGTTTGCGAATGGCAGGATCCTGCAGGCGCTCCCTCAGTTTTCCAAAACCACCATCCTGTAACGTGGGCGGCAGTGTGGCGGCCAAACCGGTGCCACCAGCCAGATAATTGTACATATCGGCAGTTATATTCAGTCCTTCTGCCCGTGCCCGCTCAATGCGGCGGATCACGCTATCCATTTTACCCCAGTTGCTTTTACCAGCGGCTTTCAGGTGATATATTTCGGCGTGAATATGCGCACGTTTGGCTATATTGATTAACTCTTCCACCGCTTCATACAACTGCGTGCCTTCACTGCGTATATGCGAAATGTAAGAACCGCCATAGTGGGAAGCTTCGTCGCACAACGCCACCAGTTCATCGGTTTTGGCAAAGAACGCCGGCGGGTATATCAGGGAAGAACCAACGCCCAGCGCGCCTTCTTTCATGGACTGCGCCACCAGTTGCCGCATACTTTCCAGTTCGGCTGGTGTGGGATCGCGGTTATCTTCACCAATGATATAACGGCGAAGCGTGGTGGCGCCCACAAAGGAGGCCACATTGCACGAAACGCCTTTATGTTGTAAAAAATTCAGGTATTCGCCCAGGGTTGTCCACCCTACCTTGTATTTGATCGCAGTTTGCGCCTGCTCCATTTCTTTTGCCATCACAGGAGACAGCGGCCCCATGCTTTCCCCCTCGCCCATCACTTCAAGCGTTACGCCCTGCCGGATGTCGCTTTGCGAACGGCCATCCTGGATCAATGATTCGTTGGCCCAGCTTAGCATGTTGATGAAACCAGGCGCTACCGCCAGGCCTTTTGCATCTATCACCTGGCGCGAATGGGCTTCGCTCAGGTTACCGATAAAAGCAATGGTATCGGCATTGATGGCTATATCGCCCGTATAAGGTTGTTTGCCATTGCCATCGTAGATGGTGCCATTATGGATTATAAGATCGTACTTATTTGCTTCTGATAGTTTACAGGATACACCAATTGTAACTATACCAAGCATCATTAACCAGGGGTAGTGTTTCATATAGTAGAAGTTGCAGGTTTCAGGTTACACGTTACAGGTTTCAAGTTTCAGGTTACAAGTCATAAATAGCAGCTGCATTAAGGTCCCTGTAACCATGGAACATGGAACCTGGAACTTTTGCTTAGAATTACAAACCACCTAATGATTGTTCCAGGTCCATAAGTATATCCTGCACATTCTCCATACCTATACTCATACGTATAAGTCCATCCGTAATGCCATACTGCTCCCGTTGCGCTTTGGGCACGCCGTAATGCGTCATGGAAGCGGGGTGGCACAACAAGGTATCACAAGTACCCAGCGACACGGTGCGCGTACACAACTGCAAGCGATCCATCATTTGCACGCCTGCCTGCAAACCACCTTTGAGCTCGATGCTCATAATGGCGCCGGGGTGCCGCATTTGTTTGCTGGCCAGGTAATAATCAGGGTGTGAGGGTAACCCGGTGTAATTCACTTTAGCAACCGCTTCATGTGTTTCCAGGTAATTCGCTACTTCTGTAGCGTTATGACAATGACGCTCCATGCGTATTTCCAGGGTGCGCATCCCATTTATCAACAGGAAGGCATCGAATGGATTGCTGTTGCCGCCAAGGAGCTGTTGGGTTTTGGCGGCTTTGTCGTTCATAAATTCAATGTCACGCCCTAACAACACGCCACCGACTGCGGTACCATGACCGTTCAGGAATTTGGTGGTGGAATGCATGATAAAATCAACGCCATACCGAAATGGTTGCTGCAGGTAGGGCGTGGCAAAGGTATTGTCACAGGCTACCAGCTTGCCGTATTGTTTGGCGAGTTTAGTCAGTTCGTCAATATCTACGCATTGCACTGTGGGATTGGCCGGTGTTTCGAGGTACACCATGCGTATTTGCGGATCGGCCTTCAAGGCTTCTTCTGCTTTATTCAGATCGCGCAGGTCGGCAATTACGGCTTCTATGCCCAGGCCGGGCAGTATTTTATCCATCAATTCCTGCGAACCGCCATACAGGGAAAAATGCGACAGTATTTTATCACCTGCTTTCAGGTTCGACAAAAACAAGGTGGTTATGGCCGCCATGCCCGATGCATGCAACAATGCTTTTACCGTGAGGGGGCGGCCATTGGCATCCGGTACGCCAAAACATTCCATGGCAGCAATCTTTCTCTCTGCTTCGGTAAAGGTGGGGTTGCCCCAACGGCTATAGATATATCCTTCTTCCTGTTTGCTAAAGCGACGCATGCCCTGTTCGGCCGAGTCGTAAACAAAAGTAGAGCTGGCGTAAATGGGGGTCAGGTGTGCGTAGTTGGGGTCCTGTTCGTGGCCGGCATGTATAGCCAGTGAGGTAAAACCTGTATATGGGAATTGTTTGTTAGCCATGTGTTCGAAGATACAGGAAACACGGCAAAGGTGAATGGTGAATGGTCAATGGTGAATAACTCGCGATTCTCTCAATTTCGAACTAACTAGGAAACTCAAAATTGAGAAATCCATTCACCATTGGTCATTGACCA
>JAJKIL010000352.1 GCA_021154515.1 Niastella sp.
AATGGTAAAGAATGGCGCGCCATCTCCTGGACTACTGCCGCTTCTGTAGCCGCCGTGGTAGAAATGGTAGCCAGTAAAGAATTACCGCAAAAGGGATTTATCAAGCAGGAAGAGATCCCTTTCGAAAAGTTTCTGAAAACTAAGAATGGAAGTTTGTATGCTAAGAATCATTAAGCAACTGAAATAGCATTCCCCCTCCATTGGAGGGGGCTAGAGGGAGGCCTGCCTAACAATAAACTAAAGCAAATGTCAACAACACTAGATAAAGTATTATCCGGCTTAATGAACCGCTACAAAGAGCGCGTGCCCGATGTATCGGCCATTATCAATGCCATGATAAAGGAAAATATCATCAGGCAACCGGCAGATATTGAAAATGACCACATTGCATTTCGCACCATGGGGGTGCCGCAACTGGGTTTACAATCGTTGGAAAAAATCTTTTTGCGCTATGGCTACCAGAAAAGAGATTACTATCACTTTCCTGAAAAGAAGCTCGATGCCTTTTGGTATGCGCCGCCCTCACCGCAATACCCGCGTATTTTCATCAGCGAGCTGCGCGTGAAGGACCTGTCGCCCGAAGTACAACAGATCATCACCAGTTATACGAACGAAGTAACTGCTGATCCTGTTTCCTTTTTAAACCTCGATGATGCCAGTGCTGTAGATCAGTTCCTGCACAGCGGCTTGTGGCGCTTGCCAACCTGGGCAGATTATCAAACCCTGGCAGCACAAAGCGAATATGCAGCCTGGGTTATTTACAACCGGTATTACCTCAACCATTTTACCATTAGCGTACATAATCTGAAGGATGGGTATAACACCATTGCCCAATTCAACGAATTCCTGGAGCGCAATGGATTTACACTGAACAATGCCGGCGGCAAAATAAAGACCAGTCCGGATGGCGGGTTATTACAAAGCTCCACGGTAGCCGAAATGATCGATGCGGAGTTTGCCGGGGGCGAAATACATGCCATTTCAGGGTCGTATATAGAATTTGCGGAGCGACGCATTTTGCCGCAATTTGCGCATTTGCCCAAAGACCAGGTACAGCGGATCCATCGCCGGGAAGGGTTTGAGGCAGGTAATGCGGATAAAATATTTGAAAGCACGTACAGTTCGCAAACGAATAGATAATACAGGTTGACCAGTTAATTTGTTAACAAGTTAACTGGTCAACTTTTCATGCAACCTTTCTTCATGCTATTCCGACTTCTATGTAACTTTCAGGATCGGACAAGTATATAAAAATTAATTATACAACATGAAGAAAACGATAGCACCTGCCTACATGAAATTTGTATTGACCGCGCTCTTTTTATTATCCTTCACAATTGTTTCCCTGGCAAAAGACAAGATCCTGGTATTTTCAAAAACAGCCGGTTACCATCACAAATCCATCGATGCAGGCATAAAAGCCTTTCAGGAGTTAGGCGTAAAGTATCATTTCGAGGTAGATACCACAACCGATTCAACAAAGTTTGTGTTGGCCAACCTGAAGAAGTATGCAGCCATTGTTTTCCTAAGCACCACAGGCGATGTATTGAATGAGGAGCAACAAATGGCTTTTCAGCAATACATCCAGGCCGGCGGTGGGTTTCTGGGTGTGCATGCAGCCACCGATACCGAATACGGCTGGCCCTGGTATGGCAAGCTGGTAGGGGCTTATTTTGTAAAGCATCCTAAGATCCAGGAGGCCGTACTGATCATTAACGACAGCACCAACATTGCCACCAAGCATTTACCCCGTCCCTGGAAACGCACCGATGAATGGTATAATTTTAAAGACATTCAGCCCGATCTGCATGTGCTCATCTCCATCGATGAAAGTTCCTATCAGGGCGGCACCAACGGTCCTAACCATCCAATGGCCTGGTACCACAACTTTGAAGGTGGCCGTGCCTTTTACACCGAATTAGGCCATACCGATGAATCGTATGCCGATCCTCTGTACCTGCAACATGTATGGGGCGGTTTGCAATATGCGATGGGTAAGGTGAAAATGAAGTAGAACGTTTACGCTTTGTATAGAAATACCTGTTCGGAAGTAATGCCTGAACAGGTATTTTTCTTTTTTACACACTTAAAAACTCAGTCACGCCCGTCTTTTCTATGGCTTTATTAATGCGGTTCCTGGTAAATGTGAGCTCAAGTAAGGTGAACAACAGGAAGAACACTATTATCAAAGTTATTAAGAACAAACCCTCAAAAGTAAAATCATCAGTCGTGAGCAGGTAAAACAGGTCCGCAAATAATCCAACTACGTTTAAGAGCCAAAATGCGATGGCCGGCAGGCTATATCTTATTTGGTAAGAAGTAAACTCGTTTTCTTTTTTAAAGCGAACGATCAGTTTCGGGAAAATACGCTCAATAGGCGTTCTTACCCGGGTAATAAATAAATCATTGCTTTTTTCCACTCCTAAAAAATACTTATCCTCACTTGCATAGCTCACCGATGAGGTAATAAGGTCAAGCGAAGTGAGTCGTTTTAATGAGAATGCGCGGACCGCTTTTTCAACTATTTCCGGGTCGGTGTTCTCAATTTTGATAGTCTTGAAGTATAACATGGGTTTAGGATTTCTTACCTCCAAAGTAACACAAAAGCCTAATTGAAGAAAGCAATTACAAATATATTATCGCCACCAAGGTGCTCACAGAAACGATCAGCCACAGAATGAGTCCCTGTAAAACGGGTTTCCAACCAACCGACATTACCGTTTTGCCTGATAGCCCGCAACCAATGAGAAAAAGTGTAACCGTAAGCGCCCCTTTTGAAATGCCGACAATCGTATGACTGACGTACTGGATGGCTGGAACGTACGTATTTAAGCAGATGGCTACTACAAACAACCCGATAAACCAGGGGACTTTGATCCGGGCGCCTTTATTTCTAAAGATCAGGGTGCTGAAAAACGCCACGGGGATGATCCATAACGCCCGCACCAGTTTTACGGTGGCGGCAATTTCCAATGCTTCATTTCCATATTTACTGGCTGCGCCTACTACTGAGCTGGTATCGTGAATGGCCAGGGCGCACCAAAGTCCAAACCGGGTTTGGTCGAGCTGTACATAATGCCCCACCAGCGGAAACAATACCAGGGCACTGGCGTTTAAAATAAAGATGGTGCCCAGCGATACGCTGATTTGTTTTTCTTCTGCTTTTATCACCGGTGAAATGGCGGCAATGGCGCTGCCGCCACAGATGGCCGTTCCGGCGGCAATAAGATAGGCTGTTTTTTTATTGATCCTGAACAGCCGGCCAATGATAGTTCCAAGTATCAACGTACCAAATATAGACGCTACAGTAAGCCACAGGCCAGTTTTCCCGGCCTGTAAGGCCGTGGTTACATTCATATTAAAACCCAGTCCCACCACAGATGCCTGTAGCAAAATATGCGTGGCTTTGTGATTTAAATGCAAATAGGGATGTCCGATAAACTGGGCGATGACCAAACCCAGTAACAACGCCACCGGCGGAGAAATAAACGGAGATACACAAAATACCAGGGCCAGTAAAAAGATCAGTTCCCGGGTGGTGATGCTCTTGTCTAAAAAAGTTCTTTTGCTTTTCGGGGTAACATTGTCCGTTTCCATTACCCAAAGGTCAACAACTATCAACCGGCAATGAAATGACCAGATTTAATCTGCTATAACTTGAAGTTATTAGAGCTGATGAATTTCATAAACAGCTCATTCAGGGGCTGGTTATCACCCTGTTGTTTTACAAAATAAAAATACCGCTCGATAGCCAGTTCTTTTATATCGATGATGGTAAGCTCATTGCTCTTTAATTCTTTCAGGATAGAATGGACCGATAAAAACGCAAAACTATCAGAACTACCGAGGTACGACTTTATGCTTTCCGTACTTTCCAACACCATCTCGATATTTAATTGAGCAACCCTGATCCCTGCTTTCTTTAACGCAGCAGCTATCACTTCCTGCGAACCTGAGCCTTGCTCCCGCATCAGTAAGGGCAGTTCCTTCAATGCTGACAGGGGAATGGTTTGTTTTTTAATGGCGGGATTGCCTGTACGGGTGCACAGCACCATTTCATCTTTCAGAAAGCTGGTATACTTTAATTGTGGCCGTTTTGATTGCCCTTCTATAATGCCAAGATCAATCTTATTCGCGGTAAGGGTATTTTCAATTTGCTCGGTATTGCTGGCCGTTAACGCAATGTTTATATCGGGGAATTTTTGTTTAAAGGATGCGAGGTATTTAGGCAAAACATACTGCGCCACGGTTGTACTGGCGCCTATCCGAATAGTGCCCTGTACATGTTCATTCATGGCAGCCAGGTCAAACTCGATATTGCGGTAAATGGTAAAAAGCTGTTCCGTATGTTCAAGCAGAACGGCGCCGGCCGGTGTTAACTTTATGCGGGTACCGTTCCGCTCAAACAACTGGATTTTATAGTAAGCCTCAATTTCGTGAATATGTTTGGTTACGGCGGGTTGCGTAATAAACAACGCTGACGCCGCCTTGGTGAAATTCAATCTGCGCGCAACAGTGTAAAATACTTTTAGTCGGAAGTCAAACATTTGTCAATGATACGCAAATAATCACTCCATCCCAATTACCTTCCCCGCACCAACATATTTTACCGGCCGTATTTCATTGCCTTGCATGGTGCCAAAGGAAATTCCTATTGCTATCATAATACTATGGTCGTCGGGTTTCATTTCGGGTAAGTCGTCAATAGTGATTTTGGAAGCCGCCCCACGCGCATTCACGGGTAACCAGTCTGTGCTACCAGTAGAAGGCCCATAATTATATTCGCCTTTGGGTTGATATCCCCAAATAGCATCCCGGTAATAGATATCGGGTATCAGACCGGCTGTTGCAATAAACTTGTACCAGGGATAATTACCCGGTGCAATAAAGTTTAGTGCGGGTAATAAATCAGGGATATCAATTATGACCTGTTGGTTTTGTAAGGCATACAAGACAGGTGTACGTAAGATTGAATCTAACTGGTAGCGGCGATTGATGGAGAACCCTTGCAGTAACCGCGCATTTTTCGAAATGATGATGTTGCGCTGTCCCCAGTTGTTGCTGGTGTCCATTTTTTGAATGGGTTTTAGTAAGGCATTGAGCGGACCGGTGATATTATAATCAGCCAGAAACCGCAACGGATTTAGTAAGCGTTTAATATACGCGGCTGCTGCCGCCCGTCCGCCAAACTCTCTGTTATTGCGGCGGGTATTTTCAAAATTCGGCGATTGTTTTACCTGCTTACTGCTTGGGCCGCCTTTTCTACGCACAATGATCTTGTCTGACCCGCGCATTTTATAAAAGCTCAGGTTGTCCAAAGAGCCTGTAATCTGGAGGTTGCCTTCTAGTTTAGCCATAACAGATGATTTAATGATGGTTATTTGAAAGAGTGGTTAAATAGCTATATTATAGAAACAACACAGATATGACTTTGTACTAAACCGGAGATATTTTGTCCTTTAAAAAGAGGCGGGATATATACGGGATAAATCGGAGTTATATCGGGGATATCTCCGGGATATCTATTTTTTACCCCGAAAGTTAGTGTAATAAAAAAGGCCTTCCCAATACATTGGGAAGGACTTTACTTTATACTTGACCTCCTGAAAATCAAAACTTATAACTTACTGTAGCGGTGAACTGCGTAGGCGGTATGGGGTTCACGCTATAGTTTTCAT
>JAJKIL010000353.1 GCA_021154515.1 Niastella sp.
CTTTGCCCTTTGCCCTACTTCTTTCCCCCTGCTTTAATAGTAGCTACAATCTTTTTATCAGTTGAATTACCACCGGCAAATACATTATACGAGCCGGGGTATAACTTCCAGCTATTGGTAGCCAGGTCCCATTTCTGCAGATCGGCTGCCGGAATGGTCAATTGCACAATTTCTTCGCCACCGGCTTTTACATGCACCCGTTTGAATGCTTTCAGTTCTTTCAATGGCATCCGGTCTACGGGCGGATATTCAACATATACCTGCACCACTTCATCGCCATCCATGCTGCCGGTGTTCTTAACTTTTATAGAGAAAGAAACACTGTCTTTGACCGTACGGATGTTCGCGGGCATTTGTTGCCATTCATAAGCAAAGGAGGTATAACTTAATCCATAACCGAAAGGATATTGCACTTTACCATTGAAATATCGGTACGTTCTTCCCTTCATGGCGTAATTGTCGTAAGCCGGCACATCGGCAAATGACTGGTAAAAAGTTACGGGTAAGCGACCGGCAGGTGATACGTTTCCAAACAGGATATCTGCCAGGGCATTGCCGCCCTGCTCCCCGGGATACCAGGCCAGGATGATGGCATCGGCATAAGGTTCTATGGCAGAAAGATCCACTGCACTGCCGGCAGTAATTACAGCGATGATGGGTTTCTTATTGCCTTTGCGCAGCGCTTTCATAAAAGCAATATGCGCAGCCGGTAAACTCATGTCGGGTTTGTCGCCTCCTTTGGCAGCCAGAAAGGCATCGCCTTCCTCGCCTTCATACACCGGTGTCAATCCTATCACCGCTACTGTAATATCGGCATTGCCCGCTGCCCAGATGCCCCCGAAATGGGTAGTATCGTTGTAATCGCTGCCCTGGTCATATTCTACGCGGGTACCGGCATCTACTGCATTGGTTATGCCTTCTACAAAACTTACCGCACGATTACTTACGCCGTGATAGTTACCCAGTAAAGCATCCATAGAAGCGGAGTTGCTACCCAGCACCATAATAGCAGGATATTTCTTTTTATCCAACGGCAATAACTGGTTGCTGTTCTTTAACAACACCATGCTTTGCTGCGCCATGGCCCGTGCAAGCGCTGCATGGGCAGCATTGGCTACGCTATCTGCGCCATATTTATAAAATGGATTGGCAGTGGGATCATCATAAAAACCCAGCTTGATCTGCGTGCGCAGCAAATGCGCCAGTGAGCTGTCGATATCTTTTTCGGTCAGCAGTTTTTGTTCTATTGCTTTCTCTACATCTTTTTGTAACACGTTTGAACAATCAAGGTTCACCCCGGCTTTGATAGCGGCGGCTGCCACTTCCACCCCGGAGGGCATTACTTTGTGCCGCATAAAAATATCATCCAGCGCACCGCAGTCTGTTACTACATGGCCTTTGAATTTCCATTCATTGCGCAGAATGCTGTTCAATAAAAAATTGCCAGTGCAACAGGGCTGGTCATTCAGGCGATTGTAACCGCACATCACTGATTCCACCCCGGCATCAACCAGGGCATGAAAAGCATAGAGATAAGTTTCGCGCAGGTCTTTTTCATCTACGATGGCGTTAAAGGTATGTCGGCCGTTCTCTGGTCCGCTGTGCACGGCAAAGTGTTTGGCGCAGGCCGATGTTTTTAAATAGCGGGGGTCGTTACCCTGCAAACCTTTTACAAAGGCCGTTCCCATGTGTGCGGTAAGAAAAGGATCTTCGCCATAGGTTTCCTGTCCGCGCCCCCAGCGTGGATCGCGAAAGATGTTGATATTGGGCGACCAAAAGGTCAATCCCATATATTGCAGGTGCCGCCCCTGCGCCAGTGATAAATTGTATTTGGCGCGGGCTTCTGTGGAGATAACAGTAGCGGCTTCCTTCAGTAAACCATCGTTAAAAGTGGCCGCCATCCCAATGGCTTGTGGAAATACCGTTGCTACGCCGGCTCTTGCCACGCCATGCAGGGCTTCGTTCCACCAGTTGTAAGCAGGTATGCCCAACCGTTCTACCTCTTTGCTGCGATAGCCCAGCAACGATATCTTTTCCTGCAGGGTCAACTGATGCAGTAAGTCATTTACCCGGGCCTCCATTGGTTGTTGGGAGTTGCGGAATACAGCTGTACTGTTTTGTGCGTGCAGGTTTGTTACTATAAAGCAGCTTAGTAGAAATGAAATGCTTTTATTCATGTTAAGTTCCTGTTATTAGATTCGTAGGTTATTGAGTTCGTTAGTTGTCCACTGCCTTTTTCAATTCAGTCAACACAGGCTTCTGTACAGTTGGGATCTCCGGCTTAATATGCTCATTCAGCTGCTCAAACACCACCATTCTATTCGTTCCGGTTTTAAGCCAGCACCCGGGTAAGTATAAGGTTTGTTGCGGGCCTATCTGCCAGTAGCGGCCCAGGTTGTGGCCGTTTACAAAGATGATCCCTTTGCCCCAGCTGTGCAGATCTAAAAATACATCACCGGGTTTTGTTACAGTGAATGTACCGCTGTACAGCGCTGCTTTTCCTTCTATTTGTTTTCCTGAACGTACAACAGGCTGTTGGGTAAATGGCAGTTTGTACATATTCCAGTTGCCCGTGATGGCTTTATCATTTATCAGCACCGGTGATATGATGCCTTTGTTATTATGTACGATCTCACTGCCATAATTAATACGACCCATATTCTCTACCAGGATGTCAAGTGTACCGTTTGCAGGAATATTTACAGTGGCCGTATATTGTTTATTCATTCGATTCAATACCGCCACTTTCTTTCCATCTATATACACCACGGCATAATCACGCAATCCATTTACCTGTAAATTGCCCTGTACCGGTTGTGTGAACTTTTTGCTGTACAACACATACCCATGTCCCTGGTTCAATGCCTCAAAGGTCAATGGTGTATCTGCCATTACCGGTTTGATGGTTTTCTTCCAGTCAAACACATCCATTGATTGGCTTAATTGAATGGGTGGCAGGGTGATCACCGGCATTTGAGCGGGAATCTCCGGCACCGGATATTTTACATATTGTTTCATCAGCTCCCGCACAGCCAGGTATTTGGGTGATGCCCAACCTGGTTCGGTAATGGGCGCATCGTAATCGTACGTGGTGAGGTCGGGTTGAATGTCGTGGTCTTTGTCGTAATTGGCGCCGGAAGTAAAGGCAAAGTTGGTGCCGCCATGCACCATGTATACGTTGAAGCTGACGTCATTCTTCAGGTATTTTTCTATCTGCTCAGTAACCTGTTTGGTGGGTATATTCGGGAAAGGTTCCGCCCAATGGTGTAACCAGCCAGGATAATACTCCGCCACCATATACGGCCCCTGGTTGTTATGGTATTTGTTCACCTGCTTTTTCAGGTTCTCTACATCGCCTTCACCATTGGCAGCGGGTAATACATTGGGTAAAGAACCGCCATCAAACAACCAGCTTCCGTCTGATGTAAAGAAGGGACCTGTTAACCCGGAATTGATCAGTAATTGATGGATGGCTTCATTATACCGGCGGTGTTCGGCCAGCGGTATATCTTTTCGCTGCGACACGTAAGACCCAAATTCATTTTCCACCTGTACCATAATGATGGGCCCGCCTTTGCTTACCAGCTGGTCTTTTACCTGTTCGGCCAGTTTGTTGATGTATGTTTTGCAGGAATCTAAAAAAGGCTGGTTGTACGCTCTAATCACCAGGCTGGTGTCTTTCAACAACCACCAGGGGTATCCGCCAAATTCCCATTCGGCGCAGGCGTAAGGACCGGGTCGCAGAATCACAAATATGCCTTCTTCTTTGGCAATGCGCAGGAACTCCCTGAGGTTGTGGCTACCGGTTGTGAAATCCCATACCCCCGGTGAAGGGTTGTGATAATTCCAGAACACATAGGTGGCCACCGTGTTCAGCCCCATTGCTTTTATCATTTGTAACCGGTGCCGCCAGTAAGGCGCCGGGATGCGGGCATAATGCATTTCACCTGAATGTATTTGAACCGGTTTGCTATCGTAGATGAATTGCCCATCCTTTATTTCGAACGAATGATGGCCCTGCGCTATGACAGTGCCGGTAAACAAGACGCCCAGTAAACCACTCACCCATCTTTTTCTTATGCCCATACTATGCTACTACTGATTGTAATTGTTATTAATAGATTGCCACATTGGAAATTACCGGACAGGCTTTTGATGCCGTGATGTTTATCCGCACCTTACCGGCTTTTACCGGCGAAAGTTTTAAAATGCGTTTATACCCAATGGTGGTTCCGGTAGCTACCTGTTGCCAGCCGCCATTATCCTCCACTTCTACCGTAAATGATTTTACACGTTGTCCCAGTTTGATATATTCCTGCAGCATCACGTATTTGATGGTTTGCAGCTTACCGGTATTTATTTCCAGCGATGCAGTGGTTACCCCCTCATCTGTTGCCCAGTAAGTATCCGGATTGTTATCTATTGCATTTGACGGTGCATAGGCGCCTTCTTTACCCCGGTAATTGGAGGCAATTGCAGTTGCGCCCAGCGCCTTGTTTTTACCAAACTCGCGGTTCAGCAGGTTTCGGAATCCATAAAGAGATTTTACGTCTCTTTCATTAAAAATACCGCGTTGATCGGGCGGTACATTCAACAACAACACTGAGCCACGGCCCACCGATGTGAGGTAGATATTAAAAAGCTGTTCGGGCGTTTTTACCAATGAATCTTCTTTTTTATGGTAGAACCAGCCGGGCCTGATGGACACATCCACTTCTGCCGGGATCCATGTGGTACCATCTTCAGATCCTTCGTTCAATAGTTTTTCTATCTCAGGCTTTCCGGCGTATAAGGTATCCGGTGTTATCGTATTCCAGTTGGTTTCTCCCGCTTCGCCTCTTTCATTGCCTACCCAACGCACACCCGGACCGGCATCGCTAAAGAAAATAACATTAGGTTGTATTTGCCGAACCATCGCTAATGTGGTTGGCCAGTCGTAATAAATTCTGCCATCAATTTTACGTTTTTCATTGGCGCCACCATAATAGCCATCGCCGCCATTGGCGCCATCGAACCACATTTCAGTAATGGGTCCGTAATTGGTGAACAATTCCTTTAACTGGTTGCGATAGTAAGTAACGTATTCGGGCTTACCATAATCGGCCCGGTTCCTGTCCCAGGGCGACAAATAGACCCCAAACTTCAACCCATATTTTTTACAGGCATCGGAGGCCTCTTTCACGATGTCGCCTTTGCCGTTTTTATACGGACTGTTCTTTATAGAATGTTCGGTGTATTTGGTTGGCCACAAACAAAACCCATCGTGGTGTTTACAGGTAAGGATCATTTGTTTGAAGCCGGTTTCTTTCAGCACGCGCGCCCATTGCATGGCATCGGTGCCAGCAGGATTAAATAATTTTTCGCTCTCGTTGCCCAGGCCCCATTCACGGTCTGTAAATGTATTGATGGTGAAATGTACAAAGGCATTGGTCTCCATCTGTTGCCAGGCCAGCTGACTGGCGGTAGGCAAAGGCCCTACAGGCGCAGGTGGATCTACTTTTTTCAGCTGCGGTGCTAAAAAGCCAAGAGAAACCGTTGCTCCTATAGCGATCGTGATAAAACCTTTCCTGAATGTCATATTCTCCTGATTATATTTAATGTAATTATGTCTCAAGGTGAGTCTCCGCCAGCCGGCGGAGACCCATCTTCGTACAATCAATCAGCCGCTACGATAAACTCAAATGCCAGGGCCGGATTGCCTTTTGCTTTTTGTATGGCAGGCGGCACCGAAATTATTACCTTCTCCTCCTTCACCGTGTATTTAACCGGTGCACCGGTTGACAACAATTTTATTTTGGAACCTTTTGCCGGTACGTTGACCGTCCATTCAATGGTAGCGGGTACGGGCGCATTTTCATCCAGCAACGCCAATGCATACACCGATTTTGAATGGTTCGATTGCGTGAAATACACCTTGCCGCTTTGATACCCCTGAATAGGACGGGTGTTATAAATAGCCTCGCCATTTACTTTCAGCCAGCTGCCGATCTCTGTAAGGCGTTGCACTACCGGTTCCGGCAGCGTGCCTTGCGGCGTAGGACCAACGCCCAATAACAAACTGCCGCCTTTGGCCACTACTTCTATTAACTGGTGAATGACCTTGGTTGACGTTTTTAATTCATCATTGGGTACATAACCCCAGGCATTGCCCAGCGTAATACAACTTTCCCAGGGATGATCGAGTTGTTTTTCGGGCACACGTTGTTCAGGCGTTTGGTAATTTTCATACGGGCCATGCACGGTTCTGTCAACGATCAATAAACCCGGTTGCGCCTGACGTGCCATTGTAGCAATGGCAGGCATATCAATATCCTGGCTCCATGCCGGAATGGCAGCACCCCAACCTTTTACTTCTTCGGTTACTGTTTCCAGCGGACGTACCCAACCTCCATCGAGCCACAGTATGTCCATGGAACCATAGTCATGCATCAGCTCGCTGATCTGGTTATACGTATATTGTTTAAACTGGTTCCAGCGACCGGGATGTTTACGGATGTCGTAATTGTTATTGCGATCGGGTGTGGCATACATGGGCCACCAGTAATAAGGACAATGCCAGTCGGGTTTTGAAAAATACGCCCCGATCCTCAATCCTTTCCGGCGAAAGGCATCAAACACATATTTGGCCACATTGGCTTTGGGGTTATCGGCAAACGGCCCGTTGGTGATCTTGAAATCGGTTTGTTTTGTATCGAACATACAAAAGCCATCATGGTGTTTGGTAGTGAAAACCAAATACCGCATACCCGCATCTTTTGCGGCCTGCGCCCATTGATCGGGATTAAATTGCGTGGGATTGAAATCTTTCTTCAAACCCCAGTACCATTTTTTAAATTCACCATAGTCGCTGTTGGTGTCGCGGCTGATCCAGTCTTCCGAACACAAGGCCCATGATTCAATCATGCCGGGCACCGCATACAAACCCCAGTGAATGATCATTCCAAACTTCTGGTCGCGCCAGTGTTCCAGCTTTTCTTTTACAGCCGGATCCGCAGGCCACTCATATGTTGTCGATTGCGGATGTATGCCCTGCTCCTGTGCCTGTGTTGTTATGGTCAGGAGTACAAAAAAAGAAATGATAAGTGACCGCATACTCAACTGTTTTGTAGTTAACGTACTGATGAACATAATGGGGGTGCTGGTTTAAATTTTACTAATCTGTAACCATATCGTACAAGGGCAGCGCTCAAATCTAAGTACTGATAACAAATTTTCAACGATACTTACCGGATTTTAAAAAGTTCGCAGGACAATTATTTTACGTCCCAGAAAATTTTACCGGTGCGAACGTCCTTATCCCGCACGGATGCATAGTTTGTATTATATGAAGTTTCGCTGGCAGGATATATCAGCCGGGATGGTGGTACTTCATACCCTGGTAGTGTAGACGGATAAAATTGTAATACAGGTTGCTTGGTCCTGCGGTATTCTGCCCAACCCTGTACCGATTGCAGAAAGCCGAAATGCAGCCATTTCTGAACCCAGATCTTCGCCAGCTTTTCGTTGGTAGTGCCTTCATATTTCATTTGGTCGCTTTGTAAAAAACCGGCAATTTCAGTTGAGGCAGGTGGCGTCAACGGCATACGGGTAACGGTATTCAGGCTGTTCAGGTAATAGTAAAAGGTAATGGATTGCCGAACGGCCGTTTCATACGCAGCCTTTGCATCGCCACCACCCCATCGTTCCCAGGCTTCTGCTTTCAGGAAATTCACTTCCGAGGCGGTGATCACAATACCGGGCAATTTGCTGTTGAATAAAAATGTGGCGGAATCCAATATGGCATAGCGCCCCATGTTCACCTGCTGCGTTTCGGCATTATCACTCACCGGCATGGCCCGGTAACCGGTATTGCGGATGAACTGGTCACCATCCGAACGGCCATACTTATCAAATAGTACCGGAATGCGCGGATCACTGCAGGGATTCATAACCGTGTTCAACATATAATCCGGCGCCATATAATTGAATACTTCGGTGAGGGCATTGTGCAGATCACCTACATAATTGGTCAACGGTTGTAACAATACATCGGTTTGCGGCGGCGCGTAATTCGTGGCGCCATCAACCAGGGGATATACCGATGGATTATTGATTATGTTCAGCACTTCGGTCTTTGCTTTTTCTTCACTAACAAAAGAGATCCGCATCAGCAAACGCAACCGGATGGAATTGGCATATTGCTGCCATTTGCCCAACTGGCCATTTAATAATATATCCTGTTTGGCAAACAATGTTTGGGTAGCGGGTAAAAGCTGGGCGCTGGAAAAATACAAGGCGGCATTTTTCAATCCATCCAGCATGGCATCGTATATACTGGCTGCATTGTCGAACTTTGGGGGCGTCACACTGCCGGTAGTATTTACATTACCTGCTTCTGAAAAAGGAATATCGCCCCACATATCAACTATTTGGGAAGCCTGGTCGTACATCACCACTTTGGCCGCCATGTAAAACACTGCGGCAGCGTTCTTTTGGTTGTCATCCTGTATTGACTCGTATAACGATTCTATTAACCGGTAATGCGCCATAATGCCGCCTTTGCCGCCATCAATTGAATTACTCGGCTGGTAGAAATCATTCCAACGGTCCTGAGTATAACCGGCATTTTGTTGATAGGCCGTGGTATAATTTAAATAGCCTAATGATTGTGTATAGATGCCAGTTTGCATGGCAATAAACGTACGCACATTCCAGTAAGAAGGCCGCACCCGGTCATTGTTCAGCATTTCGGTAAAAAACTTCTCTATAGAGGGCTGCACCGTTTGATCGGGATCATTATACAGCTCAGCCAGTTTTTTCCGGCAACTGCCTGCAGCCACTGCCAGGAACAACAATAAAGAGATAATATATTTTACCTGTCTGGACATTTAAAAATCAAGGTTTACTGAAAAACCCATGCTTCGCGTTGCAGCCATAGACCCTTCATCCACACTTTGCCTGATCCAGTTGGAACCAATGGTTGCCTCGGGATCGATGTTCTTTAACGTACGGTAGAAATAGAACAGGTTTCTACCGATCAGCGAAATGCGGATATTATTAAAATGCATCTTGCCTGCAAATTTGGCCGGCAATGAATAGCCCACCACCAGTTCGCGCAATTTTACATAACTGTTATCAACAACAGCACTTTCATTTATCGAGGAAGCGCCCCAGATAAACGTGTTCATATAATAATAGGCGGCATCGATGATCTGGGTATTTTCCTGCCCTGTCACCGTTACGCCCGGCAGTATAACGCCATCGTGAAATACCCTGCCTGCGTTGGAGGCTTTTGCACTATGGCTGGGTAACAATATTTTTTGACCACCAGGGTCGATATAATAAGGTAACCCGCCATGTTCTTCATCGCGGTACTGCAGCGTGCTTGTATACATGCCGGCGCCGATATTATATTTCAATGGCGGCGACACCAGTTTACCGCCCACCCGATAATCAACAGCGCAATCGAGCGAAAAATGCTTCCAGGTCAAATTGTTAAACCAACCGCCGGTTAGCTTTGGCATTACATTGCCCACTTTCTCATACCGGTTGTTATCGATGGTATACAACCCATTCGATCCGATAATATAATTGCCGTTATTATCTTTTAATCGTGGATAGACATAGATGTTACCAATTGTTTCATGTTCTTCGGCTACTATTCTAAGCCCATTTTGTTCGGCTTCATAAAATGTAATATTATTTACCCCTGCAGCGAGTTTGCTCACCTTTGACCGGGATACTGACATATTAACCTGGGTTGTCCATTTAAATTTCCGGCCAAGAAATGGCGTTGCCTGAATTCTTGCTTCCAATCCATTGCTTTGCAGTTCTCCTGCATTTACCAGTTTGGTCATGGCGCCTGAACTGGCAGGTACGCTCAGTTGTACGATCTGGTTAACGGTGCGGCTTTTGTACCAGGTAACATCGAACCCCAAACGGTTTCTGAAAAGCATGGTTTCCAACCCCATTTCCAATTCATATTTATTCTCAGGTCTGATGTTGTTGTTGCCTGCATTCATTTGCGAATTGAGGGCTGCCACTGTTCCCTGTACCGTGGCTAGATTCTGCTGGGTATAGTTAACTGGCGAAGTATAAGGCGGGGGTGCATTTCCTACCACGCCAATGGAAGAACGTACTTTACCGAACGAGACCCACGCGGGCAGGTGCAGCGCTTCATTAAAAATAAATGCCGTATTGAACGATGGATAAAAATAACTGTTGTTGCCTGGTGGCAAAGTAGAAGAATATTCCTTGCGGGCCGTTCCTTCGAAATACAAATAGTTTTTATACGAAAGGTTAAAGAAGCCAAGGACAGCATATTTAAGAATGGCGCTTCTGTCGGTACCTGTTTTAATGGGATGGTAAGAATTTTCCAGGCTGAACCAGTTCTCCAGCAACAAGCCATCTGTGGTTTCAGAAGACTGATCATTGTACGTTTCTTTGCGCGACTGAAAACCGCCGGTCAGGGAGAGGTTCCATTTTTTGGGCAGTTTTTTTGACCAGGTCAGCAACCCATCGCCATACAGGATGGAGTATCGCCCACTGGCAATTTTATAGCCTCCGGTACTTGCCGCAGCCGTATTGAAAACGGAAGGGTATTCGCTGTACAGCCGCGTTTCGGTATTCAAACTGGTGAAATCGTTACCAAAGCGGGCCCTGAACTTCAGTTCCCTGTTCAAATCATAATTCAGCGTTACGCTATTCAGCAAACGGTCTTCGTACTCATCTTCGCTATTCTTTAATTGCATCCATAAAAAATCAAGCAATTCGTTCTTTACATTATAACGCAATGCTTCTGCGGGATTCCGTTGCGGCTGATTGAAAGGCACCCATTTGTATCCTTCGCTGGTTTTGTATTTGTCAAATACCACCGACAGATCCTCGGAACGGCTGAAAAATCCGGCATAGGCTGCAATGATCCTTGCTAACTGGTAAGGGCGGTTATGCACCTTGCTGCCTAAATAATTGGCAATTACATCTATATTCAGTTTATCGGTGATCTTATAATTAGTGTTCAGGTGTACGGTGTTGCGTTGCAGATCGCCGCCCTGTTGTATGCCTTTATAATCATTGCGGGTGTATGATAACCGGTAAGAAAATTTATCGGTTGCATTGGCTATCGAAGTATTGATGATAGAATTAAACCCGAGGCGATACAATTGTTTATAATTCTTTTCATGCGCCACATAGGGTCGCAATTGTCCATCCCACCAGGGCACCAGGCTGCCATCGAATTTAGGACCGAATTGCGCATAAGCTGTAAAGTTGGGTCGCATGGCATCATTGATGCCGTCGCCATCGGTATCAACCGGTACCCAGCCGTCTTCTGTAGCGCCTTCGGAGAGGTTGGTGGCCCTGTCGGAGCCGGGACCATATTCATTCTGGTATTTTGGCAAAAAGGCTGCCTGCTCTATGGTATTCGTATAATTGACAGCAACGCCCAACCGCTTTTTGGGTGTTCCTTTTTTGGTAGTGATCACTACCACGCCCGCAGCTGCCTCTGAGCCATATAAGGCGGTTGCGCTGGCGCCTTTTAAAATAGAAAGATTATCAATATCGGCTATGTTGATATCAAGGATGCCATTTCCCCGTATGCGGGGATCGGCCCAATAACCATCGTTGTTAATACCGGTAATGCCTTTTTCGTTGGTATTACGAACGATTATGCCATCCACTACATACAATGGCTGTGCATTAAAATTAAGAGAGTTCACGCCACGTATCTGTACCTGAACCGCGCTGGTAGCGCCGCCGGGCGCTGTTTTAATCATCACCCCGGGTGAACGGCCATACAAGGCAGAAGCGAAATTGGTGTTACCGGCTGCAGAAAGATTCTCTGCTGATACCGTGCTAAACGAATATCCCAACGACCGCGAATTTTTATTTACACCAAGGGCAGTTACCACTACTTCATTCATCATATTATCCAAAACCGACAATTGCGCATTGAGATAGATGATGGCGCCGGAACCACTCAATTGAATTTCTTTTTTCTCATACCCTACGCTTGTCAATTCCAACACTTCCCCTTTTGCGCCTTCTATATTAAACTCCCCTTCGGCATTGGTAGTGGTGCCAATGCAGGCACCTCTTACTGAAACGCTTACATTGGCCAATGGCTTTCCTTCTTCATTGGTAACACGGCCTTTTACCAGCTGTGCTTTCTTTTCAGCGACGTTCTTTGATTCTTCTGTAGTTGATTTTGATCTGTGAGCAGGAACATTTTCGGGAGCGGCGATAATGACAAAGGTTTTATCATTTACCTTTTTAAAATTCAACCCGGTAAACTGCAGCAGGTCTTCGAGTATTTGTTCAACCGGCAGGTCCTTATTGGCAACCGGTTTAACAAGTATATCGCCAAATGATTTTTCGGAAAAGAGGAAGAAGATGTCTTTTGATTGATTCAATTGCTTTAGTATGGAAAAAAGGGGTTGGCGGGCAATAGTAGTATCTGTTGCCGGAGTTGCTACGCCTGCATGTAAAGTCTGACGGGGAGGCTTTTTACGATTATACGATACTGCATCCTGCGCAAAAACACAGCCGACAAGCAATAGCGAAACCATGAAAAAACACCCCCGGCAGCCTCTTTCAAAGCCTCTTTTCCTCATACGCAGATCTTAAAAAATAAACCTGCCTGGTTTTCTGGTTCTTTTATCTTTTCCTAATCAGAAACTCTTTCCCTGTTTTTTCTACATCATACCCCGAGTAAGTTAATAGTTGTACAAACTCATCCAGGTTGTCATTGGGTATAATGCCAGAGAGAGAATCAGTTGCCCAGGCATTATAAGCCAGGTTAACTTTAATTCCATACAGATCCGCTACCTGTTCAGCGACCTCTTTCATAGGAGTTTTCTCAAAAATAAATCTGTGTTGTGTCCAGGCCAGCACGGGCGCGTTTTTAACGTCCTTCTTTTGAATTCCGGTTTTATTGAACTCAACAAATTCGCCCGGTTTCATGTGTACTTCCTGATCTTTACCCTGTATTGTTACACTTCCTTCTGTTAACAATACATTGTTCTTACTATTCCGGTTGAAAACATTGAATTGCGTTCCGGTTACCACCACATCAAAATGGCTGGTATGGACAATGAACCGTGTTTTCTGAGCTGTTTTCTTTACATGGAAAAAGGCTTCCCCGTTTACCCAGACTTCTCTATCCGCCCCTGATTTCCATTTGCGGTAGTTGAGAGTGGTATTGGCATTCAACATAACCTGGGATCCATCGGGTAAAACTTCCTGCCGGGTTTCCCCGAAGGCGGTTTGCATAACAAGTTTACCAGTAGTGCGGATGTATTGCCAAGTACCCAATGAAGTTAAGAAAATAATCGCAGCTGCAGCCCACCATTTTGTCCGGCGTAAACGCATGGAAACAACCGGTGTTGCCTGTGGGGAATCATTGGTAAGGTTTATAGCTTTTGCTAATTTTTCCTGAGCGATTCTTAACCGCTGTGCATCAACAGGTTCCTCTTTAATGGTGATATATTGGAGTAATTGAACCGCCTCATCAACCAATTTCCTTTGCATAGGATCATTAGCCATGCGATTGTTCCAATTGTCTACAGCTTGCGGATCGGTTTTAAAATACCACGCCAAAAAGCTATCATCACGTATAAGGTCTTCAATAGTATTGATCGGTGCGTCCATATAGTAGGTTTCACTTCTAATTTAGTACTGCAAAATCATTTTTTGTAACTATATTTTTATCCCTTTTTGTGATTTTCATCTAAAACATATCTTAAATTCACATTTGTTTCCGTTTCATTCTCAAAACTAGCAGTAGCTTAACAAATTGATTTCTAATCAGCCTGATATAGCATTGTGGGAGGCCTATCAACAAGGCGATCACCATTCTTTTGCAATGTTGTTCCGACGCTATTATGAACCGCTGGTTCAATATGGCAGTAAACTCACCGGCAACAACGAGGTACTGGAAGATTGTATCCAGGAGCTATTCACAGAATTATGGCAGAACAAGAGCCAGACACAGGTACAATCGGTAAAAGCCTATTTGTTCAAATCGCTTAAATACAAGCTATTCCGCGCGCATCAACGAAAGACGACCAGTCCTTTTAACGAAAATCACAGCGATGTGTTGTTTGAAATAAGCCATGAAACCCTGCTGGTTGGGCGGGAACACGATGCCGAGAAAACCGCGCGGGTGTTGCAGGCGCTTGGCCAGTTATCGAACCGGCAAAAGGAAATTATTTACCTGAAGTTTTATCAGGAGCTGAGTTATGAAGAAGTGAGTGAGATCATGAATATTAATTACCAGGCTGCCCGTAACCTGTTGTATCAATCTATTAAATCATTAAAAAAACTGCTGACCACGTTAACGCTTTTACTTTGCTTTTGATCATTTCTTTTTAGTTAATTTATCTTTCAGCACACCCCAAATGCTTCTGCGTTCATAAGTGCGTTTATACCACTCGATATCATTTTGAAAATGTTCAATGTCGTTCAATAATTTGTTAATCAGCTGACGATGGCCTTCTGTATGTTGCGCACTTTGGTTCAGCTGTTCTCTCAACCCCGCCATCACCGCTGTTTTCTGGTTGATCTCTTTATGCAGTTTTTCAATTTCAAGACGTTGTTCTTCTATTACCTGTTGTTTATAGTCATTCTCCTGTAGCAGGTGCCTGGTGATCTGCTCCAGTTTTTCATTGATCTTGTTATATGCCGGATCGCTTATTGCATGCCCGTTAGTTCCATTCTTCGCGCCCTCACTCCTTTCTTTCAACCCGTTTACAGAAATATCCATAGTTTTTTATTTATGCTGATTAGACTTTATTATTTAAATGCGCTTATACAAATTCCGATACCCTGAACAAGTGGTATCCACATTAAACTCTTTATGGCAAAGCCAGCCGGAATACTCACCCATAACCCGTAACATAGCCGGATTATTGTAGTATTGAAAGATCTTTATGATGGCCTCCTGCGCATTGGAAAACAGGTCCCCGTTCAAGCCCTTCTTCACAATATCCCGGTTGCCGATGCAATTCTTTAACAAAACCGTTTTACGGAGCGACAGGGCTTCGAGAACGGAAAATGACAGTCCTTCGTATTGAGAAGTGGATAAATATAAATGAGCGCTGTTGATGAGGTCCAATGCCTGCGATTGAGGTAACCAGCCGGTTATAGTAATATTGGGCGAGGTAAGCTGATGACGGTATTCCCCATCGCCCACCCAGATAAATTCAAACTGCTCAAAATCCCTTAAATGGGTGGCAATGGCATTAAACAACAGGGGATTCTTTTGCTGTACAATACGCGCACAGGTAACAATGCGGAATTTATCAGAGACTGCCGGCGCTTCGCCCGGCGTGTAATGGCTGGAATCAACGGCAATGCCATTATTAATATTCAGCGCTTTGATACCCAGTTTTCGATAGGCATCCTGTTCAGACTGGGAACTGCAAACGACTTTTCCGCCAAATGAGGACCCCAGTTTTTCGAAGAGTTTATAAAATAAGTTAACTGCATTTATATTACTTAACAAAAACGGCGCGCCATTGGGCGTATAGATCACATTGGTAATATTCATGAGCCTGCAGGCAAGCCGGCCCAGGAAACCACTTTTGGAGGAATGCAGGTGAACGGCATCCACCATTTTTTGCGCTTTCAGTTTCTGCAACAGCTTGCAAAGCTCTACTAAAGCTACCGTATCTTTTACCACACTTATATTACGTTGCGCCGATCGCCACCTGATAAACTGCACATTGTCTTCCGGGAAATATTTTATGATCTCTGTTGAACGCATCACATATTCCCGCTCACCATGGATGATAATATGATAATCATCCCGTAGGTTTTGTACGATCGACTGAACAAACGCTGCTATACCAGAAGCAAAAGGTTCTACTACATGTACGATCTTCATAACTGAATCTATATATCAATAAATTACTGTATAGTATAATTTGCCTATGGTTGTGTAAAGTTTTTTATAGTACGGCTGCTTTCCACACAACCGTTGGGTTATTAAAATATTTTTAAAAAGCCTAGATGTATTGAGCTAACATTATATCTGCTACAGACCAGGGGCGAAAGGTTGGACGGAAGGGTATCGAGGTTGCTTGCAATGACCGCAGCAATGGCAGTCATGCTGCTATAAGCCATTTTTGTGCCTATTGTTCATAAAACTTCCCTTAAAAGCGCAGATAGTGAAAAAACTTTAAATAAGGCCCTTATAATTAGGCAGTTATTAATTTATACAAATTATGATTTTACTGATAAAATGACTGTTTTTGCCCGGTTTGTTTGGGGCATGGCATGCATAATTGTTTGACAAAATCGGGGGCCTGCTAAACAACCTTTAAACATTAATTGCTCCATGCCTTTCGCAGGAACCGCAGCCAGTTGCCATGCATGATGGCTTCAATATCTGCTGGTGCATACCCGCGTTTGGTTAACAAAGCAGGGATCTTTTGCAGATCGGCAATGGTTTCCAGGTCATAGGGAGATTGTTCTTTACCAAAGGCCCCATCGAGATCGGTACCAATACCCACATGCCGGGTATTACCGGCCAGCTGACAGATATGATCCAGGTGATCGAGCATTTTTTCGAGATTGCAGTGCATGCCTTCGGGGGTAGATTGCTGCCTTACCCAGTTGGGCACCATCATCCAGGCATCGAGCGCGCCGCCAATTACGACATCTCTTTCTATCAATGCCTTTATCATGTCATCACTGAACTGGCGGTTGTGATTAACCAGCGCCCGGCAATTGTTATGACTGGCCCATACCGGCCCTTTGAAAATGCTGAGGGCATCCCAAAAGGCATCATCACACAAATGCGTGGCATCGAGGATCATGTTTAACCGGTCCATTTCTCTTACCAGTTCTTTGCCCATGGCATTTAATCCACCCGTTGCATCGGTGCCATTGGCATAGCGGCCGGGGCCATAATGGGCCGGACCAATGGCGCGCAATCCTGATCCATGGGCTATTTCGAGATGTTTTAATGTAACAATAGAATCGGCGCCTTCCAGGCTTAGGATATAACCGATGGGTTTGTTATCATTGGGTTGGCCATTTAGCCACAACGCCAGATGGCTTTCGAGATCGGTATTGTTTTTTATCATCACCATTTCACCGTCGGCTTCCATGGCTTTGTACCAGGCCAGCTGCGCCTGGGTTTGCGCCCAGGCCTGTTCGGGCGAATGCCAGCCGGGCAATGGATTATCGGGCGCTACATAGCGGGCAATTTGCGTAGCTACTACCAACCCGATATTCCCCTTACGTAATTCAGGTAATGCCACTGTGCCTTTGGCTCTATCAGGTTTATCGGTCAATCCTGTTTCCCGTTTGCGAATGTCCATAACCGATTGCCGCAGATCGCGGTTCCATTCCATGGCATTCATGCTTAGATCGAGATGTGCATCAATTATAAACATTGCTATTCGGTCCCTGAGTTTTTTTGTGGTAAAAAGTATGTTTGTCATTACCAGTTCGCAGGTTCGTAAGTTCACTGCGCGGAGCACTTATCTAATTATTCTTCCTGATGAACCAGTTAGAATAAATTGTTCTACTTCTAATTTAGAGATAATCGCCCAATCGCCATGGATGCTTTGTTTTAAGGCGCCGCAGGCGGTGGCAAATTCAATAATGGCGGGTGGTTCTAAGCCATTCATCAATCCATATAACATTCCGGCGGTGAAGGCATCGCCCGTACCGATCTGGTCAGTAATATAGGGCAACTTATAACCGGCAGAAAAATAATACTGTCCCTTGTGCATAAAAGCGCCTGAATAAATATGCACCGATCCATCAGTTTTTCGAAAACTCATGCCCAACGTTTTCATATCAGGCAATTGCTTTTGCAATGCTTCACTGCATTGTTTGAACCGTTCTTCCAAAGGAGCATTTGCATCTGTGTTGATTCCATAATATACAGCAGCTGAATCCAGATCGGCCACTACTATCTCACTTGATTGCAATAAGGCCGGCATTATGTCGGCTGCCTTCTTTCCATATTTCCATAAAGTACTGCGATAATTGAAATCGGCTGAAATGATGACACCTTGCTGCTTTGCTACAGCCAGCGCTTCGGCGCATACATCGGCTGCACTTTGTGAAACTGCAGGCGCCACCCCTGACCAATGAAAATATTGTGAATCATGGAGTGACTTTGTCCAATCGATCATCCCGGGTTGCAGTTCTGCATAAGAAGAACCAGCCCGGTCGTAGATCACCCTTGTTGGGCGGATATGATTACCCGGCTCGGTAAAATAAAGTCCCAGCTTTTCACCACCATATACAACATGGTCGGTAGCTACGCCATGACCTTGCAATTGCTGAATGCCAGCCAGTGCAATGTCATTTTGCGGAACACGGGTAACATACCTGGTAGTAACACCCAGGCGCGACAACAACACACAGGCATTGGCTTCTGCTCCTGCATAGTATGCTTTGTACTCCTGGGTCTGTAAAAAACGTTGCGATCCGGCGCTGTGCAACCGCATCATAAATTCGCCAAATGCGGTTACCTGAACAGGACTGGGTGTCATCATCATTCATTGCATTTTCAACAAGTATAACCCAATTTCGTGAGAACGTGAAACGGCAAACGTGAAACGGCAAAAGACCTTATTGCTGAACTCCGACTTTTATCGGCAATCGTGAATCGGCAATCGGCAATTTCGCCTCGCGCCTTTATTCAACCTGTTCAACTTGTTAACTTGTCAACTTGTTAACTCGTCAACTCTATCAACCTTGTCAACCCTATCAACTTTCCCACCTCCCCACTTCTTTCTCCCATTTTTCCTGGTCAACTCGTCAACTGGTCAACTCGTCAACTGGTCAACTCGTCAACTGGTCAACTCGTCAACTCAAACATCGCCTCTATCTCCACCGGGATATTATCAGGTAAAGAACCGAAGCCTACGGCGCTGCGAACGCCAATGCCATTTTCTTCGCCCCATATTGCGGCAAACAATTCACTGCATCCATTAATGATATAAGGATGGCGCTCAAAATCAGCTGTACAATTCACCATACCCAACACTTTGATCACGCGTTTTATTTTATTGAGACTGCCAATATGTGTGCAGATCGTTGACAACATAGTAAGGCCTACTTGTCTGGCTGCCAGCTTACCCTCTTCAATATTCAGGTCGCTTCCTATACGGCCGATAATAAGGGTCTTATCTTCCCGCACAGGTCCATGGCCAGATAAATACAGATATTTACCATCGATAAGATAAGGTTTGTACACTCCCAATGGTGAGGGAGCAGGAGGTAATCTCAATCCCAGTGCTTTGAATCTTTCTTCAGCGTTCATGTGTTCAGAATTTGATATTTATATTAACCTATTGTTGAATTCAGGATCATTACACCAACCAGTCCGGTTACAGCCACAATTGTTTCCATTACCGACCAGGTCTTTAAAGTGTCTTTTATGCTCAAATTGAAATATTCCTTAAAAAGCCAGAACCCTGCATCATTTACATGCGAAAACAACAAGCTGCCGGCGCCTACAGATAATACCATCAGGTTGGCGTTCACCGATGTTTTGGCCAACAGGGGCGCAATGATACCGGCGGTGGTTAATCCCGCCACCGTAGCCGAACCCACACAAATGCGAA